>CAZHYA010000006.1:0-21668 GCA_964536525.1 uncultured Bacteroidales bacterium
CTCTGTTTTTTTCACCATTTTTTTTCAATTCCTTTCCCATGACGCTTCAGAATATTAGTTCCATCCCTTCGCCCCTGAAAAAAGTGCCGATCACCGTCAGGAGGAGATAGGCCGTGGAGAAAAGGATGAACAGGGATAGCAGCAGGTCGATCCTTCTCCTGCTGAATTTCTTTTTCATGATGTGCAAAAAAATCCATGTAAGCCCTAAAAGGACAAACAGCGGGACTATTCCTTCGATCAACCAGGCAGGCGCGACATTGACCTGCTCCTGAAAATGCAACACATATTCATCAAGGAGTACCAGGAGTGGAGTGATCAGCAATCCCGTCAGGAATGACCAGGTGACGATCTTTTTGAAGGTTTCCGGGCTGAAGTCGACCTGTCCTGTTTTATTGTCCGAAAATATGAACGGGAAGAAGGTGTACCCTGCAAGCAGGAGCAGCGGGATGACCACCACGGCGAAAACAGGATGGAAATGCAGCAGCAGTTCCTGGATACCCTGGAAATACCAGGGTGATTTGGCAGGGTTGGGGCTGAAGGCCGGGTTGGCCATATCCTGTAAGGGGGCATCGAAAAAGAGGCTGAAAGTCAAAAGGAGGGCCGTCAGGGCCAGGGCCGTATATAACTCCCGCATCACAAGGTGTGGATAGGTATCAACTAGTTTGAGTTGCTCCCCGGCAGCCCGGCGTGGAAGTACCACTCCGCCGTTTTTCCTTACCTTCCAGAAGTGCCATACCATGAATATCGTGAGCAGACCCGGAATTACCGCTGTGTGAAAAGTATAGAAATTACTCAAAGTATCAGCTCCGACCTCCACTCCGCCCCTGATCATGTTGTTGAGGCTCTTGCCGACCAGTGGGAAATAGTCAAGCATGGAGGTGCTTACGGTAACGGCCCAGTAGGATAGCTGGTCCCAGGGGAGCAGGTAACCGGTAAAGTTGGCAAAAACGACCAGGAGGAACAGGATCATTCCGATGACCCAGTTCCAGCGGCGCGGGGTGATGAAAGCAGCCGAAAGAAATGTTCTGAGCATGTGCAGGAAGCAGATCACGATAAGGAAAACCCCTGCCCAATGGTGTACATTCCTGAATAATTGACCGAATACAATATTATTTTGAATGAATTGTACTGAACGGTAAGCACGGGCCGGGTCAGGCTCATAGTGAAACCGAAGGAACACGCCGGTAATGACCAATACAAGGATTAAAACCAGCGACATACCCCCAAGGCCGAAGGTATGGGTAAACCGCAGGTTGGCCGCAGGGATCTTCCCGGGATGTATCGCCAGCAATAAATTCCGTTTCCGTATACGGTTATTTGGCTTGCTGTCGACCATCATTAGGCAAAGGGAAAGTTTGTCCTTACTGAATTCCAGAACTAAGATATAACTTTTTGGGAATCTCCTTCCGGAAGGTACAAGAATCCGCCAGTAAATTTTTCGCCGCGATCTTCCTCAGGCCATGACTATAATTCATCCACCCTTTTCTGCGCATCGGCCCTGATCTTTGTTGCCTGCTGGCTCGCGGCATTCATGATCCCTTCGGCTTTCTTATCAGCTTCGTTTACCATCTTATCAGCTTCGCTATAGGCATTCTTCTTATACTCCTCCGCTGTCTTCTTTGCCGCCACTTCAGCCAGCATCCCCTTCTTTTTACCCTCTTCGATCAGTTTTGCTGCATGGGTATCGGCTTCGCTTTTCACCTTTTGTGCGGCATCCCTGGCCGTCTTCTTCACCAGGTCGGCCTGTTTTCGGGCTTCCGCGATCACCTTCTGCGCCTGGTTTTCGGCATCATCGAGGATCTTCTTCGCTTCGGCCTTGGCCTGCTGCTCAGCCTCCTGTTTCGCTTTATCGAATTCTTCCTTTACCTGCTCCTTAATATCCTCCACAACCCCTTTTGCCGAAGTTCCGACGGAGGGCTTAACCGTAGGGTCGGAAAGGGTCCCTCCGATCAGTACCATCAGGTCGACCGTATTGCCGGCGCCGACATTCAAGCCGCTGGCTTTGGCCTTGCCGATCAGTCCATCGATCACGGTATTGGCTTCCCCGCCGAATACCGATCGTGGCACTTCCAGTCCCAACACATAGCCGATCGACTGGTCGATGGCTGTCCAACCCGAGAGACTGGCTTTCATCACACCGATGTCCAGGTCAAAGGGCTTCACATCCAGCTTACCTTCACTGATGCTGAAGCCAAGCTTCAGCGGATCGATATCGAGCGACCTGAATGCATCCGTTTTCAACGCATCCGACAGGCGGTTCAGGGTATTCACATTTTCAACCTTCAGGGCTGAAGTATTCATCAGTCCCGCGGCCATGAAGGTCATCCAGTCGGGATTCATATGCTTATCCAGAATAGTGCTCAGCGACATATCGGTCGAAAAACTGCCAGCGGTATGGCGGAATACCGGAGCGAACTTTTCCAGTACCCCGAAAGTTTCAAAAGCCTTTCCGAAATCGATATTCACCACATCTATGTTGAGGCCGACCACCGGCTCGGCAGTATTTTTTGTGCTGTATGATCCATCCAGAGCGATGCTGCCATCGAAAATGTCGCCTCTCAGGCCTCTCAGGATCACCATTTCATCCCTGACGGCCACCTCCCCTTTCACATTTTCCATTTCTAGGTTATCGTAAAGGATCCTGCTGAAGGTAACATCCAGGGCCAGGTCGATACCGGCCGGTACAAGGAAGGCTTCAAGGACCAGCGTATCTCCTTCCGGGAGAGTTTCATCCTCCTGTCCTTCGCCATTTCCCTCCATAAAACTGTTGACATTGAAAAAGCCGGATGAAGCCATGAAAGCACCTTTCAGCGTGCCGTTTCCTGTCAGATACGGGAGATAGTTCTCTATTTTCCCTTCCAGCTTCATGTCGCTATCAGCGAACCTGAAATCCAGTTCCGCCACCTCGATGAAGGCCGGCGAAAAGTTCATGAGTGCATGATCGATCCAGAAGTTATGCCTGACATCCTTCACGGCATAGCTCAACCCTTCGACCTTCAGCGTGCCCGAGGCTTCAAAGCTCTGATATTGCTGTGCTTCGATGGCAGACTGGCTCCCTTTTAGGGTGATATCGGCTTCGACATTCCCGGCAAGCGATTCTCCCTCCCCAAGTGGGTATACCTTACTCACTGCCGAGAGGTCGATGAAACCCTTAAGGCCCGCATCGATGTATGGATCCGATACAGGGTTCCGGACAAGGAGTCTGAGATCGACGGGATTATCCAACATGGTAAAATGGAACTTTTTAACATCGACAACCGTTTTATCGGCTACCCCACCCGGGTTTGAAATATTTGTTTCAAGGTTGATGTTACTGACCGATGACGGCAGGCCGGGATAGCTGAATTCCCCATCAGCAACCATGATGTCCAATCCGAAGGCCGGAAGGGTATTTTCGGTGTAGGTTCCCTTGACAAATCCGGCAAACGACAGCCGGCCGCTCGTGCGGATATCCGCAAAATCCTTAAGATAAATGGCCGGTACCAGTGAAAGGAAGTTCCGGAAAGTATTTTCTGTTGCCTCAAAGCTAAGCTGTATGTCGGGATCCCCGCCGGCCAGGGCCACTGTCCCGTCGAACCTGAGAGCAAGTTCATTGATCCTGAGTTCATTTTCCCTGAAAGAGTAAACTTCGTTTTTAAGGTCTGCATTGATCAGGGCATCAAGCCGGACAGTCACCCCGGGCAAATAGGTGATCCCGCCCTGGCTGAAGGTCAGGTTTTCAATACCTGTGTATGTTTACAGGTCGGTCATATCCGTCGAGAAGTTGCCTGAGAGGGTGTGGTCCAGACCCCTGGCGATGATAGAAATCTGTTCCGATCTGTCATCATAAATGATATCAGCATGCCTGATCTCGAATTTCCGAAGGGAAATATTTACCGCTGAGGTTTCCGCATCCCCCTGTTCGCCGCTAACTTCATCCCCCTCCCCGGAAGGGAAAATATCCCAGCTGGCACTGCCATCTTCGAGTACCTCCAGCCTGATATCGGGATCGATGATCCTGATCTGTCTTATTTCGTATACATCGCCCCTGATCACACTGAAGAGGTCGATCACAGCCGAAACGGAACCGACACTGGCCAGGGTATCCCCCTCAAAGTTGTTGATCCCGACTATGGTGAGCCCGTCGAGATGGAAACTGAAATCCGGGAAACTTCTAAACAGGTTTAACCCGAAATCGTTGAAGTCGACCCTTGCTTCAACAGCGTTGTTGATCTCGCGTTTCATTGCTTCCATGACCCTGCCCTTGAAGATGAGAGGGAGGATGATGATAAGGGCAATGATGATAAGGAGCAGGATCATCAACCCCCGCAATATTTTCCTGGAACGGCTTTTTCTTTTTTTCATGGCTGTTGGTTTTACAATTTCGAATGAATGCCGGTCATCAGGATTCCTGCAGGAGGCCGATGCCGCGTTTTTGAAATTCCCTGATCACGTTTTCGGTCATCTCGCTCAGGAATTTAAATTCATACCTCACATCCAGGACGTAGGCTTTAAGCCTCATCTTGACCCTGGTGTGGCCCATCTCCGATTCGGTCTTAAAGTTCACCACCACAGGTTTTTTCAGGTAAACATACCTTGATATGAAGGCAGCCCTCAGGGCCAGGCTCCTGACTTCCCGGAGGTCGGCCCCAGGGAGCAAATAGAATTCGGCAACTACCTGGCAATTTGATTCTCCGCTGTTCGCATTCGACACGGCCGTATTGATGATCATGTTGTTGGGAACCGTAACCAATGAATCGTCGGGGGTAACGATGCGGACGGTCCTCAACCCGATGTCGGTCACTTCTCCGTAATGATCCCCCACCTGCACCATGTCGCCTACCTGGAAAGGCCTGTCGAAGAGGATCATGACACCCCCGAAAATATTCTTCAGGATGTCCTGGGCCGCAAAGCCAACGGCGATACCCGTTGAGGCGAGCAGTGTAACGATCGTGGCCCAGGGAGGGGCGATGATGTTGGCGATGATAAAATAGATGACCATGGTCCAGAGCAGGATACGGATCACGGGAATAAACCTTTTGATCATCAGGCGATAGCGGGTGTATTTCTCCCCAATGTTTTGCAGTATCCTCGTAATGTACCTCAGGCCGATCCATACGACCAGGATCATCACCAGCGACCAGAATACCTTATGAAACGTTACCGACCATGTTTCCTTGTCCGGGAAGGAGACCTGTTCAAGCAGCCCACCCGCAGTATCGCTGGCCGCGGGGATCGTATCGGGATGGAAGGCCCACGGTTCCTGGGCAAGTATTGTCGCAGAGATGAACAAGGTTGCCAGTATGGTACCGGTAATGATCAGGATCCTTTTCATGACTTCCCTATTTTAAAATGTTTTTATCATCCAGCACCCTGATGATCTGTTCGTAAAGCAGCAGATGTATCTGGAAACCAGCACCTGAACGGAAGAGCAATCCCTTATTCTTCAATCGCAGGAGCAGCATTTCACTCATCCACTCATCCTGGTTAAAAATTTCAGCATGCTCCTGTATGGTAAGCAATTCCATTTCCACGATTGTTTCAAGGGTAAAGAGTTCATCTTCCTGCAACATCGCCAGAAAGCCTGTTTCATGTTCCATTTCATTGCATATGACCACCTTGTTCGGTTTGATATTTTCAACGGAAAGCTGCCATAGGAGTAATGCCACGGAAATGTTCCCCTGTGAACGGGCATCCAGGTCGGTGAAGAATGCGTGGGCAAGGTATTCCTGTCTTTCCTTTTCCGAACCAAGCCTTTTGTAGCGCTTGTCGGCCTTATCCTTCTCGTCCGGCTGAAACTCGAGTTCATAACCGCTCAGTCGGTGCCTTTTCAATATGATATCCCTGACCATTTCCTCATCGAGGTCGCCAAGTTCGATCACATCATAGAAATACCGTCGGACCGATAAGGTTTTTTCAAAATAATTCCACAGGTAAATGCCGCAGCTCACGATCCAGAACACTTTTACAGGTGTTCGGGAGATGAGCAGAAGGAATCGTTCCACCAGTTCAAAACCGTTCACGGTCCGGATGAAGATGTTGTGAAGGTTTTCCACCACGATGGTTACAGGGGTTGACCGTTCATTAAGGGCCTGTTCCAGCTCGTCGAGGGTTTTCGGTTTGCGCTCGTGTAAGATCTTATCGAACAGTCCCGCAAGGTTTTCTTCATCATGCATGCCCTTGGGCAAATCGATACGGAAAAGACCTGTATTCTTAAGGATGCTGGTGGCAGCGATATTGAGCAGGGATGTCCGGCCGGAGCCTTTTTTCCCGATTATGGCCACACTGGCAAAGTTACCGGCTTTCCACAGATGAAAATCATCTTCCAGCCTTTCAAGTTCCTGTGCCCGGCCGGTGAATATGGAACTGTCGTTCAATGCCTGCAGGCGGAAGAGCCTTTGATAGATATAAGGAAGCTCCTGTATCTTATTGTCGGTCGTATACAGGAAGCTCATCAGCTCACGCTCATTTTCCTGGCTACCGCTCATTCCGGTTATTTTGCTTAATTGCTTGTAGCTGGACTGAGCCCCGCTCAGGCCAAATGAAACCACTTTCCATACCGTAAGGAGCAAATGCCTGATGTGCAGGCTCGTCCGGTGACTGAAGGCCGAAAAACGCTTTGAGGCTTCGGCCTTGGTCTGGCGAATCACCAGATCGGTAATATTTTCATTGTCAAGCAATTCATTGATCCCAATGATGAAATTAAAGGCAGAACCCGATAGATCCTTGCTCCACTTCCCTGGAATGTTGCGGCATTCCGTATTAAGTTTTTCAATCCTCGTATATATGCGGTCAAGGCCATCTGACACCACCTTTCCCGTATCCTCCTTCTTCCATTCCCGTGTTCCTTCCCTGTCAAGAAGTTCAAGGGCAGCTTCGAGGTTAACCTGCAGCATATGACCGATCTCGTTGAACCCACGAATGATTTCAATCACAGATTGCTCCTCGGCTGTTGAGAATTCATCGCTTTGATCCTTCAGAACAGAAAGGTGCTCCATGGCGATGATCTTTTTCAGGTTGATCTGCCTTGTACCAACCAGGGGAGGTATGCTTTCGAAATCCAACCTCTGAAGGATGGCATAACTATCGTCCAGTGCATTGAAACGGTGGTTTACCTGGCGGGCAAAGTTTTCGATCGTTTTAATGAACTGAGCCTTGTTGAAGGCATCAATAAGGTTCGGGATCGTTTTGAGCCTGAGATTTCGCAATCCCTGGCGGCTCTCCTGCAATATTTTTCCCCTGAATTCAGGTGAGTTCTCTGCGGCTTTTATTTCCTCGAACGACCCCCTGACTAAAGAAAGCAGTTCCCCGATCAGCGGAAGGATATCCTTGCCGATCTTGTCGTGGATCTGTTGCCGTGCTGCTTTCGTGATCAACACCGTTTGCATCTGAAGGGAAAGGATCTCCAGGTCCTTAACCCAATCACTGCCCTCCCCTTTAAAGTATGAATGCCAGCCTTCAGCGTGTCTGCTTTGCTCTTTCAGTGTTTGCTGATATGCCTTACTGACGGCTTCATACCCAAAATCATCCTTTTTTAAAAGCAAGGTCCCTGCAAGTTCCGTATTTACCTTCAAAATATCCAGCCTTTCTTCAGCATAGGCCTTCATCTCGTCCAGAAAAACCCTGACCGGGCTCAGCACCTTCTTTACCGTTTTATCGTCCTTTGATAGGCTATTCATTTCAGGCATATCATCTCCCTGGTATATCAAACGGATTGCATTGGATATCAATACCTTCAGTTCTTTTTCATTGGAAAGGTGCAAGGAGTTGAACCTGATGGCATGTTCACGTTGCCTTTTTTCAAGCAGGTTCAGGACCTTCTTCATCAGGGGATTGGTATAATAAGCCGACACCAGCAGACGAGGATGAAATCGCCGGGTTCCCCATCGGTTGTCCGGCTTATTCTTTTTCTTGCCGAAAGCAATCGTAGAACGCAACCTGAATAAATGCCAGCGTTTGAATATTTTTGTTTTCCGGGTGTCACCTTCAGCAGGTTCCCAGAACTCCCTCCCGATGGGTTGCACAAAATCCTCATCATCCGGAGTACTTCCCGGTGCCGGAATTATCCCGTCAGGGACATGGGCCTTCCCGAGAAAATCGGAAATGCTGAAACCCCTGAATGCACTGATGTGACCAACCAGTTCGGCCATGGCTGATTCACTGGCATGCTTTCGATGTTCCTCAGGATGTCCATCAGGGCCTGTCATGCTGTACAGCGCGAAAGCCTCCTCTGCCAGAATATCGTACTTCCTCTCCCATGCCGAATATACCCTGTCCATCTCCCTGACACCTTGTTTAAGCCATCCTTCGGCAAAGGCGTTGAACTCATCAACGAGCCTGTTGATGTCGTCGGGGATGATTTTTTCCGTGGTTTTAGTCATAAGGGGTTTCACAAGTTTATCTTAGCTAAAATACAATGAAATACCACATTATACAATCCCCGGACAGTAAGTTGTCATAACCGTCCCGGGAAGATACCCGATATTGTCAGCAGGTACTGCCATCCGGGGAGATTTGTCAGCTGAAATCCCTTCCGGGTAGAAACATGGAAAATGAACTGGCCACTGCCATTCATTTTAAAAGATGATCCAGGTGATGATGATGGCAAGGATTACTACTATGCCGATGATCAGGGCGATCATATTTCCCTTTTTCTGTTTAATGCTATCGTCGACTGCCATGTTGCCTAAATTTAAGTTACCTTTTAGACGGAAAGGAATCCGGCAGGTAACTCAAACCCAAATAATAAATTTTGAACAAGCCTGTGCGTCAGAGTTTCTTTTCTTCCGTTATCTTTCCCTGTTCAGTCACATTGATCATATACCTGTCGAGGGCACCATTTCTTACGATGATCTCATATTCGATGGAATTGCCCGTATTTTTCAGCATGGCGTTCATGACCTCACCTTTTGCTTTGGCAGATGATCTGACCGGGCCAGGAAGGCAGGAAGGCAGGAGAATGTGACGGTATTCGATCAGTACGCCCATCAGGCTGAAAATGGCGATATGCTCCAGTTTGTCCTTGTAAAAAATGACTTCAAAATGGTCTTCTTTCCTGAACCATTCAACATTGATGGCATCCTTGAAATACTGGTTGAAGGACTGCAAACAAATCTCGGAAGGTTTATCGCCATTACCCATTAGCACCCGTTTCAGGAATTCTTTCATGCTGTATCAACTTTCCTTTTTGACGAAAAAAATCATTTAAGTAACACTCCTCAAGTACGGAGGTATTTTTCCGTATAGAGATATAATACCCTTGTTCGGGCTCTTTTCAGCCTCATCTTAGCGGCGTCTTCACTGATCCTGAGTGCAGCGCTGATCTGCTTCATCGACAGTTCATCCTGGTATTTCATCAGCAGCAGGGCCTTCTCCTCAGGATGGACCAGTTCAAGGATGATCCGAAGGTTATCATAGTTGATATCCTGGATGTTCTCTTCTGTTTCATCGATGATCTCCGGCATTTCATTTTCCCGGTTCCAGTCGGGGTAATGGAGTTTCTTTTTTTCACGGAGGTAATCGATACAATGGTTATAGGTAATAGAATAAAGCCATGTTGAAAAGGATGACAATTGCTTGAAGGAGGGGAGTTTTTGGAACGCCCTGATAAAGATATTTTCTGCCAATTCCTCCGCCAGAGCCCTGTTCTTCACAAATGAGTGACATTTGTCGCGCACCTTTTCATGGTAACGCTTATACAGGATCTCAAAATATTTTGAGGAGCCATCCTCCTTGATCCTGTTTATGATCTCTTCATCACTAAGCAGCCTTATTTCCACTTTCCTGTTTATTATCGGAACCTGCAAATTAACATTGTATGGATCCAGAACTATGATCTTGGCAGCAATTGCCTTTGATACCCTTTGAAAACAATATTAAAATTATATCAAATTTTGTTACCAAACATAAAAACGCCGTCTTAATAACAAAAACGTAAAAGAGAAATATCTATACCATGATTTTCCCTTTCGATCAATCATCACAAAAATCAAAAAAAAATAAAAAAATGAAAAACAAACTGATTGCAGGTTTACTCACTTTGGGCACGGCTGCCATGTTGTTGACCGCTTGCTCCAATATTCCACAGGCTGAAATTGATCTGGCCAACGGCGCCATTGCTGAAGCCGAACTGGCTGGTGCCGACATTTATGCTCATGAACGTTACGTTGCTTTGCAGGATTCGATGAACGGTGTTATGGCCTATATTGAGGCGCAAAGTTCAAGGGTATTCAAAAGCTACTCCAAGGCGAAGGAACATCTTGCCGGTGTGCAGCAATTCGCTGCTGAAGTAAAGCAGGAAACCGAGATGCGCAAGGAAGAGCTGAAGGCTGAGATCCTGGCTACCATCGAGGAGGTCAGGAGTATGATCGCTACCAACAGGCAATTGATCCTCGAAGCCCCGAAAGGCAAGGAAGGAACATCGGCACTGGTAGAGATCAGGGGCGAGATCGATGCCATCGAAGCCTCATTGAATGAAACAGCCCCCATGGTCGAAAGCGGTGATTATATCCCGGTACTCGACAAAGTGAAAGCCGCGAAAGAAAAAGCCGGCATGATCAATACCGAATTGTCGGACGTGATCGAGAAATACAAGTCGAACGTGAAGGGCAGGAAAGGTTAATTCGAAAATGTGATGATCATTGACACCCCGGTTATTTTCAACCGGGGTTTTTTATAACTTGAGCACCTGCATTCCGGATGAAAAGAAAATGGATCATATTGATCGGTGCGGCTGTCATTGTTATCCTGTTCGCTATTTCAGCTTTCCTGGCCTTAACCAAGGAGAGCCCTGAGGCCGAGATCAGACATGCGAGAGAGAAACTGACAGAGGCGGCCCTGGTAAGATCTGCGAAATATGCCCGTGAACATTATGAACGGGCCAGCAGTTATTATGACTCAGCCATGCTTGCATGGACCGGTGAAAACAAGAGATTCATCCTTTTAAGGGATTATCGGCAAATCGTTAAATATGCCGAAAAATCTGTTGAAAACTCAGAACAGGCCATCAAGGTTGCCCTTAAATACATTTCCAAAACAGAAGCTGACCTTGGAACCAGGATCGCAAACATTGAGCAGGAGATCGAGGAGTTTGAAAAGAAATACGGGGATTTCCCCTTCAGCAAGACCTACAATAATCAGCTTTCGAAAAGCAAACTCCAGTATCATGAGGGCGTTCTCGCATTCAACAACAACAACTTTTCTCACAGCATCTCAAAGCTTGATTCGGCCGAAGAAATGATAAAGCGGCTTCATGATATCTATGAGCAAAAGCTGGAGGAGTATTTCGACCACTACGACGAATGGAACAGCTGGCTGAACAAGGCCATTGCCAATTCCAAAAAGAACAGGGCATACTGTATTGTAGTAGATAAGATGGCCAGGGATTGCCTGCTCTATAAAAATGGCAGGCTCATGAAGTCGTTTGATGCCGAGCTGGGGCCAAACTGGATCGGCGACAAGGAACAGCAGGGCGATAAACGAACGCCTGAAGGTTTTTATATGATAACCAAAAAGAAAACGGGTAGTGAGACCCGTTTTTACAAAGCCCTGTTATTGAATTATCCGAACGAGGAAGACATGGCCAGGTTTAATGACAATAAACGTAACGGGGTCATCAGTGCAAATGCCCGGGTCGGGAACCTTATCGAGATCCATGGCCAGGGAGGAAGAGGGGTTGACTGGACCGATGGCTGCATCGCCCTGAAGAACGACGACATGGACGAACTCTACAGGGCTTGTCAGGCAGGGACACCTGTGATCATCGTGGGATCAACCAAACCGCTGAAAGAATTGCTGGAAAAAAGGAGATGAGGAAGCCTTATAAACCCAAAATATCCGGGATGCCCCGGAAGTTTTTGCAATCGGCAGGTTCAAAACTCTCTGCATTTTTCCAACATTTATGGAAAGGCACCATCACAACATGGCAATATCTCAGATCCCATCTTGCTGAAATTGTGGTTATTATCCTGGTCATCATGATCCCTGCCGGTATCCGGGCCATCATCCTCGAAGCAGATTTTTTTGACAGCAGGTCTGAAAAAACCAGTGCAGAGCAACTTGCCCTTGCAAGGGAAAAGATTACCGCAGAGATCATTTACCTGGATAAAAAGCTTTCAGCCAAAACCCCGAAATCCTATTACCTGGTCATTAACAGTTCGTCGAACGAATTCTATCTGTACAAGGGGGATAAGCTGATCAGGAAGGACAAGTGTTCGACAGGCAGCTACATATTGCTGAAGAACGGTGAGCAGCAGCAGTGGATGTTCAGGACCCCCGTAGGGGAGTTCAGGGTCCAATCAAAAACCACCTCCCCTGTCTGGAAAAAGCCGGATTGGGCATTTGTTGAGGAAGGCTTGCCCGTGCCGCCACCCAACCATGCTTCACGTTTTGAATACGGGGTATTGGGCGACTATGCCCTTAGTCTCGGGCAGGGGTACCTGATCCATGGCACCCTTTACCAGCGATTCCTGGGCCTTCCCGTTACCCATGGATGTATCAGGCTTAACGATGAGAACCTCGAACTTGTATACCGTTCGTTGCCTGTCGGGGCGAAGGTGTTCATATATTGATCGTCAGGAGAAACAACATGAAAAAGATTTTTTCATATTTCAGGGAAATGAGCATTGCCAGGAAGGTCTTGCACCTTTTCCTGATCCTGCTTTTCATCTTCCTGTTATCGTTGTCGCTGGCGCCGGTCAGCAAGAAAAATGAATTCAGGCACCTCATCGAAAAGGACTCCCTGTTCCTGTCAGGGTACAACAATATATACAGTCAACCCGATCTTATTGAATTTTTGAAAGAAAAGTCATACAAAGAAGCCCTGTTGAAGCTGGCTGCAAAAGATTCCATACAGCTGGCCGTTAACCTGACTGACAGCAGCGTATGCCTGTACATCAAAGGCATAAGGATACACCGGTCAAAGATCAGCTCAATTGAACAGGACAAATTTCTTGGATCGATGCCGGGTATCCAGGTGGCAGGGTTATTTTCGCATCCCATACCAATCGTAAGCCACTACGCGACGATCGTCAAAATGCCGGTCGTGGAAAGACAGGCCCCAAAAGATACGCTCGAGGCAGCCACGAATGCATGGAAACCCGACACCCTGATCCAGCGACCGGCATTCCTGCTACTGGAAACGGAAAATGGCATTGACCTGATCCTTGAGCAGGAGGAGGAAGCCGGGATGCACGACGACCTGGTTAAATTCGGGTTCCGCAATATGATCAATTTACGGCGAACGATAGTATCCATCCGGAATTTCGTTAGGTTCCGGAAACAGGATTACCATCCCCGGATCATCATTCAGCTCCCGGCCAAAGACCTGCGGGCCGTTTACAGGGCATTGCCTGAAAAGGCATTCGTGGCCATCGGTTTGGATTAATCACTTGTAAAATGTCGCCCGATATAATCATCCCGGTCATTGGTTTCATCCTGGCCAGTTATGCGGTCATCGCAAACGATGTGATCCAGACGCTCGGAACATTTCTAACTTCGAATTCAAAGCGGCACTGGCTGGTGCTCTGGGCATATGCAGCAGCAATCCTGAGCATTACATTGGTCCTGGGATGGTATCTGAATGCCGGGGATGTCAGTTATGGAAGGCTTTCGAAAATCCCGCTGCCCGAAACGCTCCAGTGGTGGTATATTCTCCCCCCCCTGGCCCTTCTGATCATCACCCAGTTCGGCTTACCGGTCAGCACAACATTCATGATCCTGAGTGTGTTCTCCAGCGGGCAGGTGATCGAAAGGATGGTGCTGAAATCCGTTGCCGGTTATGCGGTGGCATTCGTATTCGCACTCATCATTTACCTGTTCATTGCCAGGAGATTTGAATCAAAATCATCCCTGGACAAGATAAAGGTCCGGAAGCAGGAAAAATACTGGGTCGTTGCCCAGTGGTTTTCAACCGGATTTCTCTGGTCTCAGTGGCTTATACAGGATTTCGCCAACATCTTCGTTTATCTGCCACGGCAGCTCGACATTTACGAGTTGACCGGGTCACTGGCCTTCTTACTGGTCCTTCTCGGGATTGTCTTCCAGAGAAAGGGAGGGAAGATACAAAACCTCGTAAAACAGAAGACGAATAAGGCCAATATCAGGTCGGCCACCTTCATCGACCTATCCTATGGTGTTGTGCTTTACCTGTTCACGGTGATAAATCCTATCCCCATGAGCACGACCTGGACATTCGTAGGCATCCTTGCAGGCAGGGAATATGCCATTAATTACCTCCTGAACCGGCATCTCATCAAACAGGCATACAAAAGTATCTTCAAGGACCTGTATAAGGTTAATATCGGACTGATCATCAGCATACTCATCGCATTGCTGATCCAGCAGTTGAAATAATTTCCAATACAGGTTCATTGCATGAACTTCACCCCCTGTTTATCGTCCCCCGGGAAATATTAACGATAGTTAGCATGTTAATTGATCACGAGCAATTTTCTTTGGATCACAAAGGCTTCCCCGCCCTGATGCTGCCCTGTTAGCCGGATGAGGTAGATCCCGGTAACAAGTGTGGAAACATCAATCTCCCGCCCGAAAACATAGCTGTTATCTGCAAATGCGGCCTTGCCCCTGGCATCGTAAACCACCATGCTGGTTTTCTCCCCTGTCATTATTTTTACGGATGCTTTTGCCGGATTCGGATAGATTTCAACCTGCATTCCGGTTGCCGGTTCCTCCAGTCCAACATGATATTCGACTTCGATGAGACACTGTTTGACCAGGGTGTCGCTGCCCAGGGTATTTTGGGTGATCAGTTTTACGTCGTATACGCCCGGGAGGTCATACCTGACCGCAGCAGGGTGCTGTTCATATGAGAATGCCGGTTCTCCGCCGGGAAATTCCCAATGCCAGGCGGTTGGATCAAAGCTCGACTGATCAGTGAAGTTCACTGTTGCGCCTGCGCTGATCTGATAGTCGGAAGCAATAAAATCGCAAACAGGGGCGTGCTCCCCGCTATAGGCGTATGCTTTTATCGTTGACCCGGCACCGCAGCTTACCATAATTCCGTCCTGCGAAAGTGCCGGTCCGGCATAACCGTTTCCACTGACCGGAAGGCTCCAGAGCACCGATCCAAGGTCATAACTCAGGGCATAATATTTGCCGGATGTATTGTTGATGTAGATGACCGAATCGGATCCCATGATGAGCCGGGCACCTTCAAAGTCGGCAACCTCGGAGGAATCCACAGGATTTCCATTTGAACCGCTGAGCCTGTATATCTTCCCGTTATCGGAGAAAAGGAGGTCGCCACCATGATCGATCACATAGTTCTTGTGCAGGCCCTCGGATATCGGGGTATGGGTCCACAGGATATCGAAACCGCTGCCATTGTCGATCACCGCATAGAGGTCGCCACCATCCCTGCAGAAGAAAATGGTACCGTCAGGACCAACGGCCAGCGGGCCTTCCTGGTCGCCATCGCCGGGCAGTTCCTCCGAATAGTACAGGTTTTCACCCGTCCGCATATCAACGGCAACCAGTTTGATGGGCTGGTTGATGGCACCGGTGATCATATACAGGTGATCATTGTACGAAGCTTTGGTCTCGTTGGGAGTTACGGCATATAAGTTCTGATTGGTCCACAATACCTCGCCGGTTTCCCTGTTGAGACAAACGGTCGATTCTTCCCATGATCCCAGCTCCCCGTTGATGATGAGGTCGCGGTCGCAGGTATAGATCACGCCATCCATGGGTGCAAAGGTATAGGACGTGTTCTCCGAGACCCATTTTATGGATCCATCGGAGGGATTCAGGGCATAAAAGTATCCACTGTAATAATCGTGTGCATACACGGCATCTTCGTTGAAGCCCATGGGATAAAGGATAGATTCGCTGCCAAGGTCGGGCGAGGTCCATATGAGCTCCCCGGTATGAAGGTCGCGGCAAATCATGATCGCATGATAAGGAGAAAAATCGACCCGTGAAGTCACGAAAAGCCCCCCGAAAGAATAGATGCTCATGCCCAGGGAAGTGGGCATGGGATCGGTTACCGTCCAGATGGGGGTGTCCACATTTTGCGGGCCTGGCATCTTGCTCCTGCCGTTTCTTTCATTGTTCCCACAGTGGGTGGTCCAGTTTTGCGCAGGCAATTGTATGCTAACAAGCAATACTGCCATGATGAAGACACTATTTCTAAACATAATCGGTGTTTTAAAAACATTGACCAAGATAAGCATCATCAGGAAGAAAAAAAAACTCAATTATTACTGCATCGCATTACCATCCATTCCTGTCGGCAAGGTAGATCAGGGCCGCCGTACACCCGGCTCCCAGCTGAAGCTCCCTGATATGTACCTTATCGAAGGTATCCCAGGCCGAGTGGTGAAGGTCCATATAACGCTGCGAGTCGGTACGGTAACCCATCAGCGGCACCCCGAATTTTTTCAGCGGTCCGATATCCACACCGCTCCCTCCTTTTGTGATGTAATGTATTCCATATGGTTCGAGCAGTTCCCGGTAAGCATGGATGATACTGAAAATACTGTCGGGGGCATCCACCATGAAACCCTCCGGGGTAAAACCGCCCGCATCTGCCTCCAGGGCCAGAAAGTGTTTCAGCCCCTGTGCCTCGGTATACCCGGCATAGGCAGCTCCTCCCGACTGGTAGAGTTCTTCGTCCATGAACATGACGGCCCTGATGGTCCTTTTGTTTTCGATCCCGAGTTCCCTGAAGATCCTCAGCACATCGGCCGACTGCACACAGCCGATGCCGTCGTCGTGCGCCCCGGGACTGTTGAACCAGGCATCGATATGGCCACCAACCACGATGTATTCATCAGGGAATTCGCAGCCCCGGATGTCGGCGATGAGGTTATAGGTGGTAACCTCCGGCAGGTCTTCGGCATCGATGCGCATGTGAACCCTCAGGTCGGGATCATGTTTTAAGCGTTCGCTCAAAATATCAGCGTCAACGGTACTGAGGGCCGCACAGGGGATCTTCTTCCCTTTAAAGCGTGTGGAACCGGTGTGGGGGAAGGTATCGATCCTGGTGCCCACTGACCTCACCAGCACCCCTGCGGCCCCCAGCTCAGCAGCCAGGGCAGGCCCCTGAGTCCGTTGGTCGACGGCACTGCCATAAATCCTGAAGGTATTGACATGCCGCATATCCACCGCCCGGTTAAAAAATACGATTCTTCCCCTGACCAGTTCCGGATCCAGTTCCCTTAGGTTACCGAGGCCCTGTACTTCAACCACCCTGGCCTCCAGCCCTCCTGGAGGCGTAGCCGGCGAAGGGCCCAGGGCATCGGCCCTTAGCCTGGTCCTTTTCCCGTTGGCCTCTATGCTCACTGAAGTATGGCGACATCTCCAGGCCGGGGTCTGGTATGCCTGCAGGAACACCGTATCGGCTCCAACTTCCTCGAAATACGCCTTCATATGGTTCAGAGCGGTGATGGACGCTTCGGAGCCAAGCAACCTTCCGGGGGCCGAATCGCAAAGAAATTCCAGGTTACGGTAGGCATCATCGCTGGTGAGCACATTGTCGAAGATCCGGCGGATGGTTTGTTCGTCCGTTCCCTGTGAGAATGACAGGCCGGTGATCAGGATAAAAAGCAAGGGGGGAAAAAGTAACCTCATACTTTTTTTTGGGTTTAAATTTACTCATTATCCTCATACGGGAAATGATGCCTCCGCCAGGAACTCCTTAAATGATGGAGATAATTTATAATTTTAAGTCCTTCAAACGCTGTATATGAAAAAAGCTATCCTGATTCTTTTACCGGCATTACTGTTCATGAGTTCCTGCGACCGGGGCATCGATATCGTAAGTAACGGTCGAAGCCTTTATACCGTTATCATTCCCGCAGAACCCAAGAAAAGCGATTCCACGGCGGCCATTTACCTGACCAGGTATATCCGTGAAATGAGCGGGGCCGATATTCCGGTGCTTTCCGATACTGCCACTGCCGGCAGTTATGAGATCTGCATCGGCAATACCAACCGTGGAAGTAAAGTATATGATTCCCTGGCACCGGATGCCTGCCGCATTCTGACCGAAGGCCGGAAAGTTTTTATCGCCGGCGGCAGCCATAAGGGCACGGTCTATGGCGTTATCGACCTGCTTGAAGGCTGGGGGTGCCGCAGGTTTAGCCCTGAGGAAGTCTTCATCCCCCATAAAAGAAGCCTGAGCCTCCAGCCTGACGATCGCATCAAAGCCCCTGCCAACACCCTGCGCATCATCAACGGGGTGATGACCAACGACCCTGAATATGCCGACTGGCTGCGCATCAGCACCAACAGGGAAGTATTCCCCCCCGGGTATTTTGTACATACATTCGAGAGACTTATCCCACGGGAGGATTATTTCGACGCCCACCCCGAATACTTCGCCTGGCTGGGAAACAAATACAGCCATGACCAACCCTGCCCATCAAATCCAATGGTCAGGGAGCTGATCATCGAAAAGCTCGACCGGGAAATGCTTGCCAACCCATCCGGCGACCTGTGGTCGGTATCCCAGAACGACAACTTTACCTACTGCCGATGCGACGAGTGCCTGGCGATCATCAGGGAAGAAAACAGCCCGGCAGGACCCGTCATCAGGCTGGTGAATGATGTGGCTGCCACCTTCCCCGGGAAAACCATCACCACCCTGGCCTACCAGTTCTCAAGGACGGCCCCGTCCATGACAAGGCCGGCCGAAAATGTCATGGTGATGCTCTGCACCATCGAGCTAAACAGGAGCAAACCGATAAAAGACGACAGCCTGAGCCGTTCCTTTGTTACAGACATCACCGAATGGGGGAAGATCTGCAGCAACATATATCTTTGGGATTATACCATCAATTTCAACCACTGCATTTCTCCCTTCCCGAATCTCCACGTGCTTCAGCCCAATATGCAGTTCTTTTACGAAAACAACGTAAGGAAGCATTTCCCGCAGTCAAATCTTCAGAAAGGACATGAATTCGCCGAATTGAAGGGCAAGCTGTTGTCGGCCCTGCTATGGGATCCTTACGTTGATCTCGATTCCGTAAAAAATGACTTCCTGGTTAATTATTATGGGAAGGCGGCGCCATTCATCGGCGAATATATCGACCGGAGGGAAAGTGAGCTGATCCGTTCGGGAAAGATCCTTTATATCTATGAGCCCCCGAATAACCATAGCGATGGGTTCCTATCTGCCGCGAACGTTGTGGCTTATCATGACCTTTTCGACAAAGCAGAAGGCGCCGTGGCCGGCGAACAGGAAATGCTGAACAGGGTAAAAATTGCCCGTCTGCCACTGCAGTATGCCATCATGGAGATCGGGAAGAACGACATGTTCGGCCCTCGCGGGTGGTATGAAGAAACGGGCGAAGGGTTCATCCTGCGAAAAGAAATGAAGCAAACCCTCGAAAGCTTCTACCAGGTGTGCACCACAAACAACATCAGCAGTATGAATGAAAAGAACCTGAGCGTGGAAGCCTATTATCATGGCAGCCTGCGTTTTATCGATGTACAGGTGGAAGGCAATTTGGCCTTCAGGAAACCGGTTTCCGTTTCACCCCCGGCTGAAGCAAAATATGCCGGAGGCGATCCAAAAGTATTGACCGACGGGGTACAGGGCGCCCACGATTTCAATGTGCACTGGCTCGGTTGGTGGGGCAGGGATGCCATGATCACTGTCGACATGGAGCAGCTGTGTTCGCCGGAGAAAATAGAGATCGGCACCCTCTGGGACGGCAGGAGCTGGATATTGCACCCCGCAACCGTCAGCTGTAGCGTTTCAGTCGACGGCGAAACATACTCCCTGCTCGGAACACAGCGTGTTTCCGGTGATCAGCAGGATGAACCGCTGACAAGAAAATTCAGCTTTTATAACATTCCTGGGGAAATCCGCTACGTACGTTTCGAGATCATCGGGGCGGGCCCCCTCCCGCGCTGGCACGCTTCAGAGGGAGAGCCGTCGTGGTTCTTCGTGGATGAGGTGACAGTATTTTGAAATACTTGTTGTAACAGACCCGTAAAATGCTTAATTTGTAAAGAAATCAACGACCCGAAGTAACATTCTTTAATGTGAAGGAACCCGAAGAAAGAAAATGGCTGGTACTTGTTGCCGTGATCATAACCGTTTTGCTGAAATTTATCCTGGCAGACTGGCTCGGATTAAGGGTGTTTTACATCACTTCCGCCTGTTTATTCTGGCTTGTTTATATCCGGGTAAGGTATAAGAGGGATCCAACGATCCTCAAAAAATGGGGGTTTCAGAAGCAATATTTCATGCGGTCCCTAATCTTTCTACTGCCTTTTGCCATAACAGCCATAGCCGGCATCATTTTATACGGTTTTATCAATAATTTTTCATTTCTCAACTGGCATATCATTCCCATTTTGGTGCTTTATCCGGCCTGGGGTATCATACAGCAGTTTATTGTGGCAGGATTGGTTGCAGGAAGCTTAAAAAGGATCACCGAAGGAAAAATGACCGGCTTACAGATCAACCTGCTGGTAAGCATCTCTTTTTCATTGATACATTTCCCCGGCATTCACCTGATGATATATGCGTTTATCATGGAATTTATCTTCATTTACGCTTATTTTAAATTTAACAATCTTTGGTCATTGGGGATCTGCCACGGGCTCATTTCAAGTTTGTTCATGTATATTGTGCTGGAGAGAGAACTGTGGAATGAACTGTTGCTTATTTTCAAATGATCCGTCGCGGCCCGGGGCGTAGGGTTTACCATTGAGAATAAAAAAATGTTCCCCTCTGAGACAAAATAGATTTAAATATGGAAAAACCTCTTCAGGTCCATTCCCCGCTTTAACCTGTATTGCAAATACAATAATATTGCTGCAACCGGAAGAACACATATGATCACGATGAGGCTCCAGTGGAGTTTCAATATGTTTTCATTGTAGATGGAAATCATGCCTTCAATGCAAATGCACATCAGGCCGGAGGCGATCAGGGAATAGGTAATAAGGTTTATTTCCTTTTCCCTTGCCTTCCTGATCAATGAAATCAAACCATATAAGATGAGGTAGGCTACAAAAAGTATGGGTATCCCGAGTTTGAACCCCCACCCGATGTTACCCTCGAACAAGTCGAAGAGGATCAGAAGTGCCGAGGTCGATACAAAACTCCCCAGGAGCACTAACAGGGTCTGATTGATCATAATACTGAGCAATGTTATATTAATAAACAGAACCACACATGCAGTTATCGGATATTTCGACCAGAACAATCCGTTCCCGTCAACAAGGTCAATGATGAGGGTAACCAGTATCCCTGAAACCAGTATTATTCCGGATATTTCCCAGAACAATTTTCGCTTCTGCAGCCCGCTTAACTTATCAAAGGCACTCGGTTGTTTTTCGTCCTGCATCTGCTTCCTTAATCGGATATACTCATCCCCCTCGGTGTGATCTTCCATCACAGGCGCTCCGCACAAGGGACAGAAGTTCATGTTTTCTTCAAGCGCCACACCACAGTTTGCACACGTTTTCATGAATTATGCTTTTTCATTTTTTTCAATAGTAACCTTAATCCCCCGGTCGATGAGAAACCTGAAAAATTTCTGTTCAAGCTCAGTCGATTTTGTAATGTTCCCAAAACTCACGAACAGTTTGTCGTTAAATCCGATGATCCCGCAACCCACTTTCAGCATTTTATTTGGCGGGGGGGGCGTAAAAACAAAATGATCTACCAGTTTCTCCGTCCCGGGAGGCAGTTTTATCGTCCCCAGGTTGGT
>CAZHYA010000007.1:0-11479 GCA_964536525.1 uncultured Bacteroidales bacterium
GCCATAACCATTTCGGTGAACACCCTGGCACGTAATTTCGGGAAGACCCTCGAGCTGGTGAAGGAAATGATGCTTGAGCCCAGGTGGGATGAGGAGGAGTTCGATCTCGCCAAGACGGCAGCGCTAAACAGGCTGAAAAGGCAAAAGGCCGATCCCGGCACCATCGCCAGAAATACTTTCCTTGAACTGGTATATGGCAAGGATCATATCTTTTCGAGCGGGACCGAAGGGATCGAACAAACTGTCGAAGACATCACCATCGACGATCTGAAAAGCTATTACCAGACATGGTTTTCGCCCTCCGTGGGTTCATTCCATATAGCCGGCGACATCAGTGAAACCGAAGTGACTACCGCCCTGGCTGGCCTGGCTGCATCATGGGAGGCAAAAGAGGTTTCTTTCCCCGAATATAATGCTCCCGAGCCGGTTGAATCCCCGCTTGTTTACTTTGCCGATATTCCGGGTGCCAAGCAGTCGGTGATCTATATCGGATGTCCTTCCATGGCGCGCAGCGATGATGATTTTTATCCTGCCACGGTGATGAACCACAAGCTTGGAGGTTCCTTCAGCAGCCATGTAAACATGAAACTACGCGAAGAAAAAGGATACACCTACGGGGCAAGGACCTACTTCACCGGAAGCCGTATCCCGGGATATTTCCTGGCATCTTCGAGCGTGAGGTCATCGGCAACGGAGGAGTCGGTGCATATCTTCAAGGACCTTATGGAGGCATACAGGGACGGCATCACACCCGAAGAACTGGAATTCACGAAGAATGCACTCGTAAAATCCAATGCCCGCAATTTTGAGACCCTGAGGTCACTCCTGTATATGCTTCAGAACATCAGTATGTACGACCTGCCCTATGATTATGTAAAAGACGAAGAAGAGATCGTCATGAACATGGATCTCGACCAGCACAGGGCCCTGGCACAGAAATACATTGATCCTGAAAAGATGTACTATGTCATCGCCGGTGATGCGGCGACACAGATGGAGGCACTCAAAAGCCTCGATTTCGGCGATCCGGTATTCGTTGAGGTAAGGTGATCATGGTGTCCGGAAAGGGATAGGATCATGGTACTTATCAGTATTCTATCCCTTTCCGCGCCTGCACCCCATCCTGGTAATAGTGTTTCACTTCCTTCATTTCCGTGACCAGGTCGGCACTCCCGATGAGCGCTTCGGGAGCGTAACGGCCGGTAATTACGATCTCCATGCTTTCAGGCCTGCTGTGGACCACTTCCATAAGTTCCTCGAGCGAAAACAATCCATAATACAGGGCGATGGTAGCTTCGTCAAGCACCACCAGATCATAAGCCTCTGAAGCGATGACGGCTGCAACCTCCTGAAGCCCGGCACGGGCGGCATCAATGTCTTGCTGTTCAGGCTTATTCACGATGAAACAATCGAGCCCGTATTGCCTGATGGTGATGAGAGGCAGGCATTTCCTGACAGACTCATGCTCGGCATAGGGTTTACCTTTCACGAACTGGGCGAAAAAGACTTTCTTTCCTGCACCCGCCGCCCTGAGCGCCAGCCCAAGGGCAGCAGTGGTCTTGCCCTTGCCGTTCCCCGTATAAACGTGTATATATCCTTTCATGACCGACGGCGGTTGATCAGGAAGATGATGACTGATGCGACAAGCCTTTCATCAGGCATGATGTCAGTCGGCAACCTTCACGAGGCGTGCACTTTCAGCACGTGCACCGGCGTACAGCCGGCATACATAAACTCCTGCCGGGATGCCGGAAGCATCCCAGCTAAGCGTATGTGTTCCGGCAGGCATGGTACTGTTGGAGATCTCTTCGACCTGCTTTCCAAAGAGGTCGTAGACGGCAAGCCTCACATGGCACTCATCTCCTATGGTGTATCGTATGCTTGTACTTTTGGTGAAAGGGTTCGGATAGTTCGATACTTTTACGAATTCCCTGCCTGCGGCGGGCTCATTCACACCCACCGTCCCTGGGGTGATATAAGCGTAAAAAACGTCCTGCTCTCCATTGAGGGTGGCGGCCCAGGCCAGGTGCGCACCGCCTTCGTCGGAGACCATGTCGAAATAGTCGCCCATCTTTTCCTGCTGGGGCCAGCCCACATGCGGATCGAAGACATCGGAAAGCTGCACGTTGACCGACCAGGTTACGCCCTGGTCTTCGGAAAACGAATAAAATAGTGCCGAGCCCAGCTGTCCCCATGGATCCGAACGTGTGTCGAGCCATACTGCATCGATTCGCCCGTTGGGGGCCACCGACATGGTGCCGAACCACTGGTAATTGGTTGTGGAGATATCATCGTTGATGCGCACCGGCGCATCCCAGGTGATGCCGCCGTCGGTGCTGCGGGAGAACATCACATCCGCAGGGTCGGTGCTCGAAGACCTGACCACAGAGGCCAGCAGGTAGACGTTGCCCCTGCCGGGGCCGTCGGAGTGGTCGACATCGACCCACGCCTGGCCCAGCAGGCCGGCGGGATTCACCGCAGTCCATCCGCTCATGTATCCGTCGAGGTCGACCGGAGCATATACCGTCCATTCAATGATGGAGCCTGGCACCTGCGCATTGGTCGTCTTCGACACCATAATATCGTTAAATTCTCCTGCTCCACCGACATACAATTCACCGTCGGGACCTACAGCCAGCGTGCCCCAGTATGGCTCACCCGGAATGCTGGTGCATGATTCATAACTGGCACCGAGGTTGGTCGATCGTGTGAAAAAACCCGGATAGCAGTAGCTCCAGTACTTGGTCCAGTTCGAGTAAATGTTGCCCGAGCCCACCCCGTCAGTCTTGTCGATACGCATCCACTGCTTGTCACCTCCCTGTGCGAAGGTGCCTTCGTCCCACTCCACATTGCCGTCGCCGGTCTTGTATACCGTACAGAGAAAGTCGTCACTTCCCGTAACCGTAAGACTGTTATAATAGAAATTCCCATCGGGATCGCAGTCGAGCACCGGGTCGGAGCGGAATACGCCGGCATCGATAGAGCCGGGGAAGGTCCATGTCTGTCCACCGTCGAGAGAATACCCGTAGCCGGCCTGCCTGAAGGAGCTGTTCACATTGTCGAACTGCCGCCAGCCGATCATGATCCGGTCGGGGTTGGTGGGATCCACAGCAATGGAAGGCTCGTTGGCAGCGTCGCCAAGAATGTTCAGCCCTTCTTCATTGATGTTAACCTGTGTGGTAAAGAATCCTGTACTTTTAAAGGTATAGGCCGGGGAGGTTTTGGCGTTCTCCAGCGGCATGGGCACCGACTTTGCGTCGGGCACTTCATGGTGTTTTGCGGCGTTATCGGGAGCACTGACAGACTGTGCTGCGACAATGGCCGACAAGCAAATGCCCAGGGCCGTGAGCATACTCATCTTCATGGTTCTCATCTTATCTGTTTTAGGTGTAGGATTATTGTTAATTATACAGGACATGGCCGCGACAAAAAAGGTTGGCCGTGCCCGATTAAATATTTACCCTTATTCGTGGAATACCAGCGCCTCATAGACATAAATATCCGCCTCCTTCCATCCGTCCCATCCTATTTGGGCTTTGTCGCGGGCACAGTGGCCAAGGAATTCCTCCAGGGTCCACCCCGTTTCCGTTGCCACCTGGGGCAGAAATGTACCCGACGACGACCCCTTCCTGATATATATGCCATGTTTTCCAAGTTCTATCTCCTCGACGGAGGCGATTTTTTTCATGGGGGTAAGGACGGATATCTCTATTTCAATATCGTCGAACTCATCCCTGCTCACCTTCTGAAAACGGTGATCGCGCGTCGAAGCGGCGATGGCCATCTGTTGCACCACCTCATACAGGGGTTCTTTCGCCTCAAATCTTCCGATGCAACCCCTCAGCAGCCCATCCTTGTTCAGGGTAACGAATGCCCCGCAGGGGGTCTTAAGGGTTTCGGAAAAATTTTCAGTATTCAGTATGGGTGCTTCACCCTTGCTAACATATTCTTCCACAGTGAGCCGTGCAATGCCCAGCAAATCATTCCTGTCCTTCTGTGTGAGCGCAAACCCGACATCTCCCTTTTTTGAAGGCTCACCCGTCACGGCAATGGCATAGTATCCCACCACCCTGCTCTTGTCGGGGTAATAATTTGCATCGCCCGAATTCATGTACTGGATCTTATGGTATTTCATGCCGGGATCGTCTTCGGTCAGGTTCAGCAGCGTCAGCACCGATGTCCACCCACACATGGCCGTGGCCAGGTTCGGGATCCCCGAAGCCTCATTTTCCCTCAGCACCTTGAGAAAGGTTTCCATTGAATTGCTGGTCACCGCATCGGCAGTTCGGTGATCTACCTTTTTAGCATCTTCGTATTCAGGGTAATGCGAAAAGTCGGTGCTGATCACAAAGAGATTATCTTCGGTGAAGTAGGGCTTGAGGGCCTTGGCGATACTGGCGCAGGCTGAGGGCTCCTGTGTACCCATTACGATGGGAACGATACTGAAGGGTTTATTAAGGTGGTACTGAAGGAAGGGCAGTTGCACTTCCAGACTGTGTTCGGTGATGTGGGCCTTGGCCTGGTAAGAGAAAAGATCATGCTCATCGATGAGCTTGCGGGCAAGCACCCTGTCGACAACCACCTCGCCCAGCGGTGTTTCGTAATTACCCTTGTCGTAGATGGAAGCCCCGGGGTAATATGCCGTATGGCTGGAGGCGATCACAAAGATATGCCCGTATTGCTTGTCGGGATCAACCTGCTGATAGCCCGAAGCAGCCACGATGCCCGAGTACGGATAACCTGCATGGGGCACGATGATAGCCCTCACATCATCGTATTCAGGCTGTATGGCTTTTTCAAAAAGCTGATCAAGGTCGGCCATCAGGGCCGACCTGTCCCCGGCATAGAACTTCCCGGCCGCAAATGCCCGGCGGTTTACCGGCGCATCCAAAGGATCCTGCGACTGGCAACTTCCTGAAAAGAGGGATAAGATGATCATGACACCGATAGGTTTGAAGTATTTCATCTGTCAATAAATTATTG
The DNA here is from genome assembly GCA_964536525.1 of uncultured Bacteroidales bacterium. Lineage (GTDB taxonomy): Bacteria > Bacteroidota > Bacteroidia > Bacteroidales > B18-G4 > B18-G4. The sequence goes on from CAZHYA010000007.1 coordinate 4,984, forward strand.
ACCAACAAGTATAACAAAGATACAAAATGTTTGGTGAAAGTACGGAATTTGAGAAGGGTTTTGGTTATATTTGGATAAGATGAAAAACCGATCAGCTTGAGAAAGCCGCCAACATACCAAACCCTGCCAGGTATGCCGCTGATAATGGCCTTTGTGCTGGGCTTCACCTGCTTTATCGTACAGCTGGTGTTGTTGCGTGAGTTGCTGAACATATTCTTGGGCAACGAGTTGATCATAGGCATCGTGCTGGCCCTTTGGATGCTGATAACCGCTGCTGGGGCCCTGGCCGGCAGGCTCATAGGAAAAAACTTCAGGGAGAAGCCAACATTTTTCATCCTGCTCCTGCTCACAGGCAGCATGCCCGTCGCCGGGGCCTTCCTGTCCATCTGGCTGCGCACCATTTTTTTTGCGCCGGGCGCCATGACCAGCCTGCAGGGCGTGGTACTGATCAGTCTCGCCGGGATTGCTGCATTCTGCATCTCTTCGGGGATGATGTTCACCCTGCTTGCAGTTGCAGTCAGCAATGCCGGCGACAGGGGCGGGATCTCGCGCATATATGCCATTGAGGCACTCGGCAGCCTGGTGGGAGGCATTCTCTTTAATTTCCTTCTGGTGTACCTGATGAATTCCCTGCGCATACTGAGCTTGATCCTGATTGTCAATATCCTCCTTGCCACATGGTATGCATTTGCGCACAGAAGGACAGCCCTGGCGGGCTTCGGGCTGCTGGCAACCATCCTGTTCACGATCCTCAGCCTGGCCCTCAACCCTGACGACCTTGCTTCAAGGTTGTTATATCCCGGACAGGATATCCTTCAAAATACCGACACCCCTTTCGGCAAGCTGGTGGTGACCGAGCGGGGCGCACAGGTCCAATTCTACCAGAGCGGACAAGCTGTGGCTGTTTCCGACAATGTGCAGGAAAAGGAAGAGAAGATTCATTATGCCATGAGCCTCCACCATGATCCGCAGGCCGTACTGATGCTTGCCGGCGGGCTCGACGGTGCTGTACCGGAAATCGCAAAATACGGTGTGCACAGGATAGATTACGTTGATCCCGACCCATGGTTGGTCGCGGCGGCCAGCAAGCACGCAGGGCTCGAATGGCCGGAGGAAGTGAAGGTTTATTACTGCGATCCCGGCCGGTTTCTCGACACGGTCAGGAACAGCTACGACGTGATCATCCTGAATGCCCCTCCCCCGCTCACGGTAGGCAATAACAGGTTCTACACCGAAGGATTCTTCGAAAGGGTAAAGCGTGGGCTGAAGCAAGGCGGGATCTTCAGCATAGGGCTTCCGGCAAGTGGGAATTATCTTGATGGAGGAACAAGGATGCTATATTCCACCGTATGGAACACGATGAAGCGACATTTCACACAGATGAGGCTGATCGCCGGCAACCGCAGCTATTTCATCGCTTCCGATTCTCCTGTCGACGGGAAGATTACGGAAATGATCGCCAGGGGGGAAATAAACACTGTTTACGTCAACCGATGGTACCTCGACGATCGCCTGATGGACGACAGGGCCAGGCAGATCATGCAGGCGATGGACGCCGGGGCACAGATCAACACCGACTTCCATCCGCTGGCCTCCCACCTGAGCATATTGCGCTGGCTGGAAATGTTTCATGTGCCTGCATGGCTGCTGGCGATGATCCCTGTCCTGCTCATGATCGTGGTGGTGATAAGGCTTTCGCCTGTCGACACCGGGCTTTTTGCAGGCGGTTTTACCGCAGCATCGGCAGAGTTCCTGCTCATGATCGCATTCCAGTTCATGTATGGCTTCATCTATCAGGTGGCCGGTATCATCATTATGGCCTTTATGGCCGGACTGGCTTCCGGGTCCGGCTATCTGTACCGGTTTGTTCCCGAGAGCAAAAGAAGCTTCATAGGGCTTCAACTGCTTATCGGGGCCTTCATCGGCCTCATGCCATTGATGCTGATGTGGCTGGATGGCATGGTGCATGCCTGGCTGCCGGCCCTCATCATCTGCCTTCTGACTTTTGTTGCAGCCGCGATAACGGGGGTGCAATACCGGATCGCCACGAAACTCCATCACGGAGCGCCCAAAATGGTGGCCTCCTCAACCTATGGGGCAGATCTTGCCGGGTCGGCCTTCGGCGCCTTCCTGGTCGCCGTTTTCGTGTTCCCGATGGCCGGCATGCTCGCCACGGGCCTGATGCTGGCCGGGATCAATTTCATTGCAGCAGCCTATATGCAGTTCAGGATCTGATATTGCCGACATCTTCCGGGTTTTTTCACAGGCCCGGATCGGTATGATGCATTCCAAAAGAGCACCGTGAAGATTGCAAGACCGGACAATCTTTGCTATCTTTGAAACAAGGAAGAAATAAGCATGCAGGGCAAACTCTCTAAACGGGCATTCATACGGTGCAGCCTGCTAGGCGGTTGCGGCCTGGCTATGGGCCTCAGCCATCTCGAGTCGCTGGCGGAGGGCCTGTTGCATGGCATGCCGGCTCCGAGCGACGAACTTTGGAAATGGAGCCGCGAGGCCATACATTATATCGAAACGCCCAAGGGCATCAAGTGCAAACTGTGCCCGCAGGCCTGTGAGCTGGCAGAAGGCGAAACCGGAGACTGCCGGACGAGGGTGGTCAGCGAAGGCAAACTGTATACGATCGCTTACGGCAACCCCTGTGCCGTCCATACCGACCCGATCGAAAAAAAACCACTTTTTCACTTCCTCCCCGGAAGTAATGCCTATTCGATAGCCACAGCGGGCTGTAACCTGGCCTGCCTGAACTGCCAGAACTGGAACATCTCTCAGATCAGCCCGCTCGATGCACGCAACTACGACCTGATGCCCGACAGGGTGGTGGAAGAATGTATAAACAGGGATTGCAAGTCTATTGCTTATACCTACAGCGACCCGATCGCCTTTTATGAATATACGCTCGACACGGCCAGGATCGCACGTACGAAAGGTATCATGAACGTATTCATCAGCGCAGGGTACATCAATGAAGCACCCTTGAAGGAACTTGCACCATACCTCGACGGGGCGAACATCGACCTGAAGAGCTTCGACAACGAGATCTATGAGATGCTTAACGCAGGCACGCTTGAGCCGGTACTGGATACGTTGAGGATACTGCGCGATGAGGGCGTATGGCTGGAGATCACCAACCTTGTCGTTCCCACCTGGACCGACGACATGGACATGATCAGGCGCATGTGCGGATGGCTTACCGACAATGGTTTCAGTGATACTCCACTGCATTTCAGCCGCTTCCACCCCATGTACAAACTTACAAACCTGCCACCCACACCATTCCAGGCACTAAAAGATGCCCACACTATTGCAAGGTCGGAAGGAATGCATTATGTTTACATCGGCAATGTCCCCGGGGGGGAAGCAGAAAACACCCATTGTCACCACTGCGGGCAGCTGGCCATGGAAAGAAGAGGATACAGCATCGTCGCCAACAACATCAAAGACGGAAAGTGCAGAAATTGCGGCGGAACGATTCCCGGAAGATGGGAATAACAGAGATCTGAAATGCGATATATGAATTACGAACCCGATTAGCTTATGGAGTAAGAAGTGATGAATGGATCCAGGATCCCGGATACCTGATGCCCGGATACCTGATGCCCGGAGCCCGGAGCCTGGCGCCTGATGCCCGTTCAAAACCCAGACCCCAGCACCCAGTACCCAGAACCCAAACCCCAGACCTCATCATGACCCCATCGGAGAAATACCTGTTTATCGGCGACAGCCTGACGGAGTGGTTCCAGTTCGAAAAGTTTTTGCCGCATATGGATATCCTTAACGAGGGCATCGCAGGCGAAACCACCTACGGATTGCTGGAAAGGCTCGAAGAAACGCTGGAGAAAAAGGCAGGCAGGATATTCCTGATGATCGGCATCAACGATGTGTTCAACGGCTTCCCGAGGGAAGATATCATAGAGAACCTGGAACTGATCATTGAGCAGATACAGACCTGCATCAATGGCACGCAACTGATCGTGCAAAGCATCCTGCCGGTCAATGAAATCATGCTTGGCTCGGAAGGCTATCTGAATAACACCATCGCATATATCAACAGGGAGCTTCGGGAGCACTGCGACGCCCGGGGCGTGGCCTTCCTCGACCTTTACCCTGCATTTCTTTCGGGCAGCGAGATGAAAAAGGAATATACCACCGACGGAGGGCACCTCTCCAAAGCAGGATACCGCCTTTGGGCAGAAAAACTTCAGGCGTTCCTCGATGAGAGAAACGCCTGAGTGAAAAGAATGCCCGGAATGTCATGTCAGGGCCAGGGTTCTGCGGCTTTCTATACCACTCCCTGGTCGAGCATGGAGTTGGCCACCTTGAGGAAGCCTGCTATATTGGCTCCCTTAACGTAGTTGATGTACCCGTCTTCTTCGGTGCCATGGGCAACACATGCCTCATGGATGCTGCACATGATATGGTGGAGCCGTTCATCAACTTCGGATGCGGGCCAATTGAGTTTCATTGAGTTTTGCGACATCTCCAGTCCGGAGGTGGCAACACCGCCAGCATTGACAGCCTTTCCCGGTCCGAAGAGGATCTTGTTTTCGAGAAATACTTCCACGGCATCAGGCGTTGAAGGCATATTGGCTCCTTCAGCCACGCAGATACAGCCATTTTTGACAAGATTTTCGGCGTCTTCCTTGTTGAGCTCATTCTGTGTGGCACAGGGGATGGCCACGTCGCACTTCACTTCCCATGGGTGTTTGCCCTGGTGGAACTGAGCTTCGGGGAATTCATAGGAATATGGCTTCACGATATCCTGGTTCGAGGCACGGAGTTCCAACATATAGTCGATCTTCTCGCCCGAAACCCCTTCCGGATCATAAATATAGCCGTCGGGGCCCGAGAGGGTCACCACTTTCCCGCCCAGCTCGTTGACTTTCCTTGCCGCACCCCAGGCCACATTGCCGAAGCCCGAAAGGCAAACGGTTTTTCCTTCAAATGTTTCGCCCCTGGTGGCAAGCATCTCCTTGGCAAAATAAACAGCGCCAAAGCCGGTAGCTTCGGGACGGATGAGGCTGCCGCCCCAGTTTACACCCTTGCCCGTAAGCACGCCCGTATGTTCCCTGGCCAGTTTCTTATACATGCCATAGAGGAACCCTATCTCACGACCGCCAACACCGATATCGCCTGCAGGCACATCGGTTTCGGGGCCGATCATCTTCCACAGTTCCAGCATGAAGGCCTGACAGAAACGCATGATCTCGGCATCGGATTTACCTTTGGGATCAAAGTCGGACCCGCCCTTGCCACCGCCCATGGGCAAAGTGGTAAGGCTGTTCTTGAAGATCTGTTCGAAGCCCAGGAACTTCAGGATGCTGAGGTTCACACTGGGGTGGAAACGTAAACCGCCCTTGTAAGGCCCGATGGCGTTATTGAACTGCACCCTGTAGCCCAGGTTTACGTTCACCTTGCCGTCGTCGCCCATCCAGGCCACCCTGAAGGTGAGCACCCTGTCGGGTTCGATGAGCCTGTCGATGATGCCCGCCGACTCGAAATGCGGGTTCTCGTTTACGGTTTCTTCAATTGATTCCAACACTTCCCGCACAGCCTGGAGATATTCCGATTCTCCCGGATGCTTCTTGGCGAGGTCGTTCATAATTTTCTCTAAATCCATTGCCTGAAAGTTTTAATGATTGATATCCGGATTTTTGTTATTAATTCACTTTGTGAAAAAATTCACAGTGCAAATGTACAGGTATTAAAATTATAAAAACAAAAAAAAGCAGCATTTTTTATTCACCGGATGAGATCGGTTCACCGAATTCATATTCCACTATGTGATCTTCTTCGCCGCCCGGCAGGTAATGGTATTCTTTCCCGTGCTTCAGGTTGTTCAAATAGGTTGTCCTCGTGCGGAGCGATCCATCTGGATACCAGAAACGCTGTGTGCCCGCCCCGGCTTCGTACTTGCCCTCTCCCACCAGGTTGCCGTAATCGTCGTAGTAGAGCCAGGTTCCCTCAAACAGGCCGTGCACAAACTCACCCGAGATCTGCAATTCGCTGTTGCCGTGCCATTTAAGGTAGGGCCCGTGCAGGGTGTCGTTCACGTAGTACTTCTGCTCGATACGCTTGCCGGGATATGAATACTCCACAGCCTTGCCCTGGCGGAGGTTGCCCACCCAGGTCTCCTCTGTTTCCTTTCTGCCGTTATCGTGGTAGCGGACGAGGGTGCCCTCGATCCTGTCGTCGGTATAGGGAACTTCTTGCTGAATCGTTCCGTCCTCATAATACCATCGCGCCATGCCATTGAGCTTGCCATTTTTGTATGGCAATTCCGACATCAGGTTGCCGTTGGGCCAGTAATTCTTTTCAACATTGCTGCAGGCCGAAAGGAGTAATGCCAGCAGGATGATCCCGGCAAGGGAAGATGTTGTATGCCGTGCAAAGACTTTTGTAAGGGCTTTTTCAATCATGGTTATCGTCATCTTATTGGTCATTAACTTTCAGCACCCGGTAATTATGGTAGCGGCAT
>CAZHYA010000007.1:11566-13217 GCA_964536525.1 uncultured Bacteroidales bacterium
AAGGTTTTCGAAGCCTGCGGGATAAGCCGGGGTCATTTTAATATTTGTTTTAAGGAGTTTTGCCGGATAGTACTGCAGGCAATCTTCGCAATCAGGACCAAAGCGCATCATGGCTTCCATGAAGTATTTTGCGATGTCGTAACCCTCAAAGGCGTATTCATTGGGATGGGTTTTGTAGCGTTCCCTGAAATCATGGATGAACCGCAGCACCTCCGGATCATCAAAATCATAATATGATGCAGAAAAGAAGTACACGTTCAGCCCCAGGAGGTAATCGGTTTCGAGATTGTCGAGCAGTTCCCACTCCGGCATTCCCACAACCGTGATGTCAAAAGTGTCCTTTAAGTCGTTGAGGCGGGTCAGGATCTCAGGCGCAAACACTTCATTATTGGTGAGGGCTATCACAAGGTTCTCCCTGGCCACAGAGGCATTTCTGATGATGCCGTTGATGCTGTCGACAGCATAAATCACTTCGGCGATGCCGTTCGGGAAGAAAGTGCTGTCGGCCGGCGACCGAAGCAGTTCTTCGGCATATACCATCCGGTTTTCGATCATCATACTGCTGATGAGTTCACCGCGGGCCAGGGTGGAATCGGCCGCTGAAAATTCCCTGAACATTTCGACCAGGGCCGCATTGGGCACCTTAACACCCCAGGGCACTCCCTTTTCGAGCGAAGCCCTGATCTGACGGATCTCTTCTTCGTACTGGAACTTGTTGTTGCGTACCAGGATGATGTTGGAGCCCTGATGATATTTCTCTATGAATTCGGCCAGCAGGGACGGCTGCACATCACGTGAGGGTTTCATTTTGAACACCAGGGGGTTACTGAGCACTTCGGTACGTCTGGTGAGCGGGTTAACGATCTTGATGCCGAACATTTCAGCGAAATTCGATACCAGGGTAAAGTTGCGGCTGAAAAAGGGTCCGACGATGAGATCCATTTCCGTTAACTCCGGCTGCTGGAGTACCTTTATGGTCTTCGAAACCTTTTCATCCACATCATAGACATACAAGCTTACGTTGAGCCCCTGATCGCGCAGGTCGTCCAACGCCATCAGGAATCCCTCGTAAAACTGGATAAAGTTGAAAGGCTTGTAGTTTTCGGGCCTAAGTGTCCCCTGCACGCCTTCGATATCGATATGGCGGGCTTCTTCAGTATAAAGCGGAACCATCAGGGCCACCTTGAGCGTTCGGGCCATGTGGGGCTTTTTTAAATAGCAGCTGAGGCTGTCGTTCTTTATGATGGGTGGAGGCCTGTCGTCAGGCACTTCCACAATAAGTTCTCCTTCAGGAAAAGTATCGGCCGGAGGCCCCACCGGGATAAACAGCAGGTCGCCGGGCCTCACCCGCGAACGAAAATCGGGGTTGACTTCTTTTATATCGGCAATGCTCACGGCATATTTGGAGGCGATGGTCTTGAGTTTGGTCTTTTCCCTCACCTCGTGGGTGATGACAGTTTCGGGGTTGGGCGCTGCGGGAATCCTGATCACTTCGCCCGGAAAGATATTCTGTGTAAGGCCCGGGTTGAAAGCCATAAGGCTGTCGACACTGATACGGTATTTCCTGGCAATGCCGAAGAGCGTTTCCTTTCCGGCCACCGTATGCTCATAGTACTTTGGCTGCTGAGCAACTTTATCCTCTTCAGGGGTT
>CAZHYA010000007.1:13227-21480 GCA_964536525.1 uncultured Bacteroidales bacterium
GCCGGGCCACAGGTTCGCGGAGATGCCAGGGTCGGCCGCCCCCAGCCCCGGGATGCCAACCTGGTACTTCCTCGCGCTGCTGTAGAGCGTCTCACCGCTGCTTACTACATGTATCTTACCGGTAAAGCCGGCATGCATGTCGGTACCGGCAGCTATATCCTGTGTGTTATCACCAAGGGGTATCTTCAGGTATTGACCTTCCCTGAGGCCTGCTTCCCATCCGGGGTTGGCCGCTTTTAAATCATCCACCGCGACCTCATAGATGCGGGATATGGCAAACAGCGTCTCGCCTTTCCTTACAATGTGGAAAATATACCGGAACTCACCATCGCGCAGGTCTTCCGTTATGATCTTCTCCCTGCTGACCACGGGGATCCTGAGCACCTGCCCTATCGACAGGCCGTCCGCTGCCGCGGCATTTTCAAAGATCAGCTCATCGACCGGCCCCTCATAAACCTTTGAGATGGCATATAAGGTGTGCCCCTGTTCAACCGTATGGAGATAGTACGCTTTACCGTCGATATGCTCGGTGATCTCCGATCGCACGATGGCCACATCCTGCGAATACAACTCCCGACCGCCAAAAACGGCGAGGAAGACAAGGAAGAAAAAGAGTTGTTTTCCCATTCTCAGATCTGTGTTAAAGCTCCTGGCAAAAAACCGTTTTCGCTGACATCATCTATTCCCATTCAATGGTTGACGGAGGTTTTGAACTGATATCGTAAACCACTCTGTTCACCCCTTTCACCCTGTTGATGATATCGTTCGACACCTTCGCCAGGAATTCGTAAGGCAGGTGCGACCAGTCGGCCGTCATCCCATCCGTTGAGCCTACTGCCCTGAGCACCACCACATTTTCGTAGGTCCGCTCGTCGCCCATCACCCCTACCGACTGAACCGGCAGCAATACCGTGAGGGCCTGCCAGACTTCATCGTAAAGCCCTTTATTTTTGAGGCCTTCGATAAAGAGGTCGTCAACATCCTGCAGGATCCTGACCTTCTCAGGGGTCACTTCGCCTATGATCCTGATGCCCAGCCCCGGACCGGGGAAGGGATGCCTGTTCAGGATCAGTGGCGGCATGTCCATCGCCCTGCCTATCTTTCGCACCTCGTCTTTGAATAACGAATTCAGGGGTTCAATTATTTTCAGCTTCATGATGTCGGGCAGGCCACCAACATTATGATGCGACTTAATGGTAGCCGAGGGCCCGTTTACCGACACCGATTCGATCACATCGGGATAGATGGTGCCCTGGGCCAGCCACTTCACCTCGCTGATCTTGTGTGCCTCCTCGTCGAATACTTCGATGAAGGTCCTCCCGATGGCCTTGCGCTTGCCTTCCGGATCGGAGATGCCTGCCAGTGCCTTATAAAACTGTTCTTTTGCATCCACCCCCCTGACATTCAGTCCAAGCCCCATATATGACGCCATCACCTTTTCAAACTCATTCTTCCGCAACAGTCCGTTATCGACAAAGATGCAATGCAGCTTCTTGCCAATGGCCTTATGCAGCAGCATGGCAGCCACGGAAGAGTCGACACCTCCGGAGAGGCCCAGCACCACCTTGTCGCTGCCAATGGTATGGCGAAGGCTGTCGATGGTGGCCTCGATAAAGGAAACGGGGGTCCACGACTGTGAGCAGCCGCAGATGTCGACCACATAGTTCTTCAACAAAACCGATCCCTCGGTGGAATGGTAAACCTCGGGATGAAACTGTATGCCGTAGGTTTCTTCACCCCTGACCTTGTATCCGGCCACCCTCACGTCATGGGTGCTGCTGATCACCTCATAATCGCCGGGAATCTCCAGTATGGTGTCGCCGTGCGACATCCACACCTGGCTGCCATCGCTCATCCCTTTCATCAGCTTGCTGTCGCTGTTGATGAAGGCGAGGTTGGCCCTGCCATATTCCCTGACTGCCGAAGGTGCGAACTGTCCGCCATCCTGCTGAGACATGCGCTGCGCCACGTAGCATACGCCGAGGGTAGGCAGGCGCTTCCTGATGCCTCCCAGGTCGGGATTGGGCACACCTTCGCCCCTGACAGAATAGGGGCTGCCCGACAGGATCACCCCTTTCACATTTTCCGTGATGGCAGGGACCTTGTTGTAAGGATGTATTTCGCAATACACGTTAAGTTCCCTGACACGACGGGCGATAAGCTGCGTGTACTGGGAGCCGAAATCGAGGATCAGTATCGTTTCTTCCATGCCGCAAAGATAAGGAAATTGAGTTATCGCCGGCGGTCGCCACTGATTTCACGGAGTGCTTTTATCTGTCCTTTTTTTGTTTAATTTTACACATCAACACGTTAAGGAGCAAAGTCTATGATCATCACATGCGACAGAATAGCACTGGTAAGGCACGCGCAGCCCGACACAGACATACTGGAGATATTGCACGATCCATCGATCCTTGAGAACCTCAGCGAAGCCAGGTCGCACCCCGGGCCAATGCCCAACGAGATCTGCTTCAGGATAACCATGGAAGGCGAGACCATAGGACAGGTATGCCTGAAGAGCATCAAATGGATCAACCGCAAGGCGGAGATCAGCCTTTTCATACGCACCGACATGCAGGGCAAGGGCTACGGGTCGTCGGCACTCAAAGCGATCATTGATTATGCATTTAACAGGCTTAACCTGTGCCGCCTGGAGGCAGAGCTGATCGACGGCAACCTGGCATCCACGCAAATGCTGAGGAAAGAAGGCTTCAGGGAGGAAGGCAGGCTGAGGGAAGCCAAGTTCGTGAATGGAAAATACAAGGACCTGCTCAGGTTCGGTCTGCTGATGAAAGAATATGGAAAGTAGATTATCACGGTCAGGATGTATTGATGACAACCATAAATGATATCTGGATTTTTTGGGTCGTGACCCGAACAGCCTTACCTTTAGTGAAGAGTGAACGCTAAACCTTAATAACCTGAAAAACATGGAAAATATTGAACGTCAATCCTTCGAGACCAGCATAGCAGACCATGTGGCGGTGGTCAGCATTAAATCGGGAGTATATAAGCTTGTTACCGACAACGACGAGAGCAGCATACTGATCGATTTCATAAGGGAGACCCAGGGGTCGCAAGAGGTCAAGGCCCTGCTGATCATCAACGAAGATGGCCGGTACAGTGAGCAGGAATACCACGACTTCATTACGTCCATTCTGGGAAAGCAGGAAGAATGCGGAGAGAAGAAATCACCGAAGTTTGAGCAGAAAAATGTCCGATTCCGTGAGATCAACAACCTGAACAAGATCATCAAGGGGTTGTCGGAATACCGCAAGCTGTGCTTTTCGGGCATCAACGGCGATATTGTCACGCCTTTTATCGGTGCGGTGCTGAGCATGGATATCCGTTACGCCACCGAAGGGACGAACTTCATCATGGCACACACCAAATACGGCCTTCATCCTTCCGGGGCCCTGCCTTTTTTTCTGTCGCAATATATTCATCACTCGCGCGCCCTTGAAATTCAGTTCAGGGACAGGTTCTCTGTTGCCGAAGCGCATGCCCTGGGGCTGGTCAACAAGATCTTCCCAAAGGAGCATTTTCGTGAGCGCTGTCTTGAGGAGATACAGGCCTTCATCCGCTGCGAAAGCTCAACCATAGGCGTTACCAAGAGGCTGACCAACTTTACGCGGAAGGCATTACCCGACTATTTCCTCTACGAGGCAAGCCTGCTTAACCTCTGACAGATCGGCCAATGAAAAATTTTTCTTCCTTTACCTTGCCTGAACTTACCGTTTACTGGTTTATTCTTGACTGCCGTTGATGAGCATGATATTTTTGTTGTCTTAAGGATGGTCATGCAAGCGCTGCATATCATAGCCATATTGCTCGTCATGTTGCAGGTGTCGCTGCCTCACAGTGTCCGGTCGCAGAACCTTGTCAGGAACTGTGAACTGGAGCAGATGAGCGGCTGTCCGACCGCCCACGGACAGATCTCAAGGTGCAAATACTTTGAAAGTCCGGGACAGGGCACCACCGACTACCTCCATGCCTGTAACCAGGGCAGCTTTGGTGTTCCCTCCAACCAGTTTGGCAGCCAGGCGGCAAGGTCGGGCGATGCCTACGCCAACATCATCTCCTATTATCCGCCGAACGGACAATACCGCGAATACCTGCAAACACGACTGGCATGCACTCTGCAGGAAGGAGAGGCCTATGAAGTTTCTTTTTATGTGTCGTGTGCCGACGACAGCCATTACGGCATCGATGCCCTGGGTGCCCACTTCACGGTTGACAAGCTGGTCCAGCCAGGCGACAATGTGATCGAACTGGGAGAAGAGGTGCACATCAGCAATCCTGCGGGTTTCCCGGTCATCGACAAGGAAGGATGGGTGAGGGTCCATGGCATCTATGTGGCCCGGGGAGGTGAAAAGTACATCACCATAGGCAATTTCCTCAGGAACGACGAAGTGACCGTCCATAATTTCACCAGCTGGAACAAACAACTGGCCACGTATTATGTTGACGATGTCAGTGTTGAATGCCTGGAACCCATCATCGACCTGGGGCCGGACACGGTGCTCTGCCCCAACGACAGCCTGGTCATCGATCTTAGCGACATCTGTCTTTTTACGAGCATGGAATGGGAAAACGGCGCAGTTGAGCCCGTCCGTAAAATCACACAGGCAGGCACTTACAGCGTAGCAGGCACATTAGGCTGAAGAGACTTCTATGACAATATCACGGTAAGCTACACCCATGATCCCGGACAGTTCCTGCCACCGGATACCGTGATATGCCCCGGGCAGGTCCTCGACATCATTCCCCTGGCCGGTTTCGAAAGCTACCTGTGGAACGACGGAAGCAGTGAACCAACCCTGACAACCGAGGTGAACGGGATCTTCTGGCTTATGGCCGGCGACGAATATGGTTGTTCTTTTCGCGACAGCATCACCGTGAGCAACCTTTCGGCCCCCTCCTTCTTTCTCGGTCACGACACCCTTCTATGCCTCGGACGGAGCATCACTCTCGATCCGGGCATCGACAGCATGTTCCATTATTTCCTCTGGAGCGATCAGAGCACCGGAACTTCCGTTTCGGTTTCCGACAGCGGCGTTTACTGGCTCAGGGTCACCAACCCCTGTGGTGAGATGAGCGACACGATCAGGATCAGGACCTATAACTGCGACCCTGCCCTTGCTGCACCAAACGCCTTCACACCCAATGCCGACGGGAAGAACGATATCTTTGCACTCAAAACGGAGAATATCAGTGATTTCAGCATCTTCATCTACGACCGCTGGGGTACAATGGTCTTTGAAGGGAGGGATCCGGGGCAGGGATGGGATGGCAAATACAAAGGGCAACCCTGCCCGGCAGGCACATATCTCTGGGTAGCCGCATACCGCGATGATGAAGGCTCCGGAGGCCGCACAAATAAGATCAAGGGTGTTGTGGTACTGCTTCGCTGAACCTATTCCCTGCGAAGTACCTTCTCAAAAACGGACATGTTATTGCGGTCGTCGGTGACCTCCAGGCGAAACTGATTATTACCCTTGCGGAGGCGTTCGTCGATATCATAGACCAACAGGTCGTTCTTCGCATCATAGTCCATCAGCAGCCATCGGCCGTTTAGCATCGCCCGGTAGGTTTTAATTCCCGAGAAATCGTCGCTTATTTTTACCCTCACCGTTTTGCGGTCGTCTTTGATCACGCCTGAACTGATGTTGAGGGGGATGATCTCCGGCGGGATGGTATCCACAAAGATGGCGTAATCGCCGAACGACCTGATGCTTGCCGTGAGGGCATCACCATCCCATTTGCCTCCGTGTGGTATCTTTTTACCCTTTTCGTCGATCCTCGCCAGCAGCATTTTTTCCGGATCGGCGGGCAGCTTTTCGGGTACCACGCTCACATCAAAATGCCTGTGCAATGGCACGCGTTCGCTGTGGATGCGGTGCAGAGGCGAGTAGGCTCCGGCTGGCATGGGAAGCGTGTCGTAGACAAACCATATGTCGCGGTACAGGCAGCTGCCGGGAAGCATCATCGAAAAATTAACGGCCCTGAAAGCGTTAATACTGTCGATGCTGAATAACAACGGGCTGCCGGATACCTCCGGCTCCACAATGGTCGCCGGCGGACTGCTTATCACCATGAAAGGCAAACGTGACACATTGCCCCTGAAGTCGGCCACTACGTATTCGATCCGGTGCAGGGAAGGGCCTTCGAGGCTGAGTATGCCATTGTTCTTCACATGCTTATAGATGCTCAGCCTGTTGTTGGGATCGATCTCGCTACGCTGGTAACGGCGGCTGTTTTCGACATACTCCGCATAGTCGATGAGGCTGTTGATATAGCGTGTTTCTACAAAGTCGAACTTCTCAAGATCGTGATGGTAAACCTTTTCGCCATCGGCATACAGGGTGATGGCATAGACGCCGTTTTTATTCGGAGCATCATTGAGCTTATCGAAGGTGTTGATGGCAAGGGAAAAGTCGCCTGACACATGAATGGTGTCGTGGCCTTTCAGCCGGTGATTTTCGCCCCAGCCCTCCACAGTGAAGATCCTGGCCTCGGGCTTGCCATCGACCAGCGAGCCCGGGCCTGCAGGGATCACCTTAAGCCAGTGGATCTCGGGCCTGATGTAGTCCTTCACCTCCAGGCCGAACAGTAGCGGGTTGACCGGCGTTTGCGTGGCCTCCAGCCGCATCTCGAAATGCAGATGGGGGCCGTTCGAACCTCCGCTGTTCCCCGACAGGGCGATCACATCACCTTTCTTTACCGGAAGCAGATCTTTTTCGGGGAAGATGTCCAGTTCAAAAGATTCAAGCTCATAGTGCATGCTCTTTACATGGGAAGCTATCCGGCTGCTGAAGCTTTCGAGATGGGCATAAACGGAGACAAAGCCATTGGGGTGTGTCACATACAGCGTTTTGCCGAAGCCGAAGGCCGAAACCTTGATGCGCGAGACCCAGCCATCGGCAACCGCATAGATGGCTTTACCCGAAACCCCTCCGGTCTTGATATCGATGCCTGAATGAAAATGCCCCGACCTCAACTCTCCGAAGGTGCCTGAAAGCAGGATCCGCGAATCGACCGGCGACCGGAAATAATCCTGAGGGTAGGTGTTCTGGGAAAACAAGGGTGTAACACAAAACATCAGGCAAAACAGTAAGATATGTTTCGGAAGCTGGTTCATATAAGAATATGCCGGTGATAAACGGAACAAAATTATCATTTCTTTTGTTTCCCGGTGATTGAATTTATCGTGAGTGGCCCTTGTTTTTTTATTAGTTTTGGCAGACAGCCGCCGGTCGGGGCGTCAAACACCACTGCATGAGAGACCTGAGTGTTGGTAAGGAAAGCAGGCTGATCTTCCAGTTTGCCACTCCCATGCTGCTGGGCAATATGTTCCAGCAGCTTTACAATGTTATCGACAGCATCATCGTGGGGAACTATATCGGGAAGGAAGCCCTGGCGGCGGTGGGAGCATCCTTTCCCATTATTTTTGCGCTCATCTCGTTTATCATTGGCATTGCCATAGGCTCCACCGTTATCATCTCACAATATTTTGGTGCGAAAGACTTTGAAAAGGTGAAACGCGCCATCGACACCCTTTATATTTTCATCTTTTTCGCTTCGCTGCTTGTGAGTGCTTTGGGCATCGTATTCAGTTCCGACATCTTCAGGCTTATCGGACTTCCTGATGATGTGATCCCGCAGGCCGACAGTTATCTTGACATTTACCTGTCGGGGCTGGTGTTATTCTTCGGGTTCAGCGCTACCAGCGCCATACTGCGAGGCCTCGGCGACTCGCGCACACCCCTGTATTTCATGATCATAGCCACCCTGATGAACATCGGCTTCGATTTTCTCTTTGTGGTGGGCTTTGGCTGGGGCATCGAGGGTGCTGCAGCGGCCACCGTGGTGGCGCAGGGCGGGGCTTTCATCACGGCGATCCTTTACCTCAACAGGACACACGAGATCATCAACCTCAGCTGGCGTAAAATGGTTTTCGACCGGCAACTGTTCAGGGCGAACATCCGTATAGGGATACCCATCGGCCTGCAGCAGTCGTTCGTGGCCCTGAGCATGATGGTGATGTACTGGCTGGTAAACCCATTCGGCACGAATTCGGTGGCAGCCTATTCGGTGGTGTTCCGCATTGACTCCTTCGCGGCAATGCCGGCCATGAACTTCGCAGCGGCCCTTTCCACCTTTGTAGGGCAGAACCTGGGCGCCGGCACGCCCGGACGGGTACGCACAGGCCTTATCTCCACCGTGATCATGACCTCAGCCTTTGCTCTTGCC
>CAZHYA010000008.1:0-1582 GCA_964536525.1 uncultured Bacteroidales bacterium
AGGGAGACCTTTGGCTATAAGCGTATCGAGATCCTGGCAGCGTTTTTCAATGCCTTGGTACTGATCGGCATATCAGCATTTCTTGTCCTGGAAGCCATTAAACGATTCCAGGACCCTGAGCCCATCAAGGGCCTGTTGATGTTCATCGTTGCGACGGCCGGACTGTTATTCAACCTGCTTGCCGTGATCCTGCTCAGGAAGCATTCAGGATCGAACCTTAATATCAGGTCGGCCTATCTGCACCTTATCGGGGATACCTTATCGTCATTCGTCGTGATCGTGGGCGGTATCCTGATCTACTTCTCAGGGGTCTATTGGATCGATCCCCTGGTGACCATTCTCATCAGCATCTATATCATCAAGGAAGCCTGGGATATTGTGAAGGAATCGGCCGATATCCTGATGCAGGCAACACCGAAAGGGATCGACATCCCCGCGATCAGGAAGGAGTTGGAAGGGATCGCAGGCATCTCGAACATCCATCATGTTCATGTGTGGGCCCTGAACGACCAGGAATATCATTTCGAGTGTCATGCCGACCTCGAGGCGGACCAGCCGGTGAGCACCACGACAATCATCAGGGAAAAAATAGAGCATATCCTGATGGAACATCACGGCATCGGACATGTGACGGTACAGTTCGAATATGACACCTGCGATGATAAGGCCGTTATCCACAACGGCCATCGATAAATTTTTCTTTCGTAAAAGGTTGTGTTCCCCGTGCATCAAAACGGGTGTAACAGGCCCTTACCCGGCCTGTTCCTGCAAATGCTTCTGATAGGCTTTCCACCCGGGGCACCACCTGGTGTGCCAGCGCCACAGGCGCGACCAGAATGAGTTGGGTTTTTGTTCAGCCTTCAACCGCATCTTACAGTTTTCACAGGGGATTTTTTTCTCTGCCATGTGATTAAAGTATTAATGGTATCCGATAAACTTCGTTGATTGGCCATCAACAAGCGTTATGATCATAAGCCTTTTACCCTGGGCTTAGCGGCAATAAAATCCTTGAGGTAAAATGGTTCAAAATATGCAAGGTTCTCGAATGCTCCCTGGCGGAATTTAAGATCTGCCAGCATGGCAATGTTTGCAGCCGAGTTGTATACCCCTTCGAGAAAGATCATCCGCTCATGACGAAGGATGTCACGGCCTTTATCCGCCCCGTCGCCAAAGTAATAAATGGTATTGTTCTTAAGTTCTTCCCCGAAGGAGTCTTCGCCGATGATGGAGGCTTCGGTACCCCTCACCTCCTGATATTCACTGTTAAACAAGGCCGTATACACTTCCATTCGCCTGGCGTCGATCATCGGACAAAACAGATGATCATCGAGGCAACGCCCTGTCTTTCGGATGGCCGATATTGCACCATACGCCATGGCCTGCAGGCTTGGAACGGCAATAAGCGGAATGCCAAGCCCGTAACAAAAACCTTTGGCTGCCGACACCCCGATACGCAAACCGGTATATGATCCCGGCCCCATGCTTACTGCTACCGCATCAAGTTCATCCATGGATACACCAACCTGGCTGCATACCTCCTTTACAAATAAGGTAATGCTTGCAGCATGGATGTTCTTTTCCG
>CAZHYA010000008.1:1592-8513 GCA_964536525.1 uncultured Bacteroidales bacterium
GAACTCTCCTTGAGGGATTGTATCATCCCCTGCCGGGAAATGCCGGCGGAACAAATATGTGTCGACGTTTCAATACACAGTATCAGCGACATGGAAGGATCGTTGGAAGGAAGGTTTTATTAATCTTTCTTAAAGAGGTCTTTTCTCTCGGTTATTTTCAGCTCATCACCATCCTTTAGTAATCTTGATACCAGGCTGTAGGGCCCTGTAACAACCTGTTGACCTTCTTCAAGGCCTTTCTTTATCTCAATGTTGGTGTTGTCCTGAATACCGATCTCTACTTCCATCATTTTTGCAACGCCATTGTCATTAATAAAGACGACCTCAACAAAATCTTTTTTCTTTTCACGGGTGGTCTGAGGATCAATGCTCTCCGTTTCGTTGGCCAGGGCCATGGTATCGGTCCTGGTGGTGACGGCCCCAATGGGTATGACAAGCACATCATCGGCATATTCGGTCTGTATCTCGACGGTGGCCGACATTCCTGGTCTTAGCGGCGAGTAGCCGGGCTCATCCTCGGGGATCAGGTTGGCGTATGACTCCGGCAATATCATGATCTTCACATCAAAATTTGTGACCTGCTCGGCACTCACTCCTACGGTGTTGGCTGAGGTGGCGATCTCGGTGACCACGCCGGTGAACTCCTCGTTAAGGTATGCATCCACTTCGATGGTACAGGTATCAAACAGCGACACCCTTACGATGTCGTTCTCATTGACCTCCACATTCACTTCCATGTTCATGAGGTTGGCAATGCGCATGATCTCGGTACCGGCCGAAAACTGGGAGGCCCCCGTGACCCTTTCGCCCTTTTCAACGTTCAGTTTCGAGACAGTTCCGCTGTTGGGGGCAGAAACAGTGGTTTTCTGCAGGTTATCCCTGGCTTCCCTGAGGGTGGCCTCAGCACTCTTGATAGCAAATTCAGCGCTTGCAACCGTTTGCCTTGCCGCCTCCACTTCAGCTTTCGCCACTTCATAGGAAGCTTTTGATGCATCGTACTCCGACTGAGAGATCACATTCTGTTCCCAGAGGGACTTATTCCTTTCGTATGTTATCTTCGTGTTGTTGAACTGTGCCTCGGCCTGTGCCAGCCTCGCCTTCGAATTGGCCAGGTTAGCCTGTTGTGAACTGAGGTTGGCCTCTGAACGCTCATAGGCTGAGATGTAGATCTCGGGGTCGATCTTCGCCAGAAGGTCGCCTTTTTCCACTTCATCGCCCTCTTTTACATAGAGCTCTACAACTTCACCCGAAATATAAGGGGAAATCATGACATCCTGGGCAGGCTGGATCTTGCCGTTGGCGGATACCGTCTCGACGATGTCGCCGGTTTTGACTTCCTCAACGGTCACCGCCAGGCCGCTGCCGGAATTCCCTTTATTGATGGCAAAAATGATCAGTACCACCAGCAATATCACGATGATAATGATCCAGGTTCTTTTCTTTTTAAACATTAGGTATCAGGTTTGTCCGTTAATCAGGCTTTCAGGGTATATCCCCAGGCCATTGAATTTAAAATTCAAATGCTAAAGTAATCAACTTTATGGCATCATCCCAAGCCCGGGCATAAAATGTTCTATTCAATTGAAAGGGGGCTCCCCATATAAAAACTCAGTATAGTGGTCTTGAAAATATAATCATATTTTGACTGTAGCAGATCCGACTGAGCAAGGGTAAGCTCCTTCTTGATCTCATTGTATTCAACGGAGTTGATCAGCCCCACGTCAAATTTCTGCTGAGCATATTTGAACGCCTCCTCCTGGGCTTCAACCTGCTTCATGGTCGAGCCATACCGCTTCAGGGCAGCAACTGCATCGGCATAGGACTGCTCGATCGTTTTCCGGAGGTTGTTCTTGGTGAGCTGCAGGTCATATTCGGCACTTTCCATGGCAATCTTGGCCCTGGTAATGGCATTTCTGGTTTGCCATCCGTTGAAAATGGGGATATTGAGGAAGAATCCAACCGAACGGTTATTGTTATCCGATAGCTGGTCGCCCCACTCCTTCACTTTGCTGTCCTGGTAAATGGTGCTGGGCACATACACCGGTTCACCACTTTGTGTAAACCCGATTTCCTGATCGATGGTGATGGGGTTGAGGGGGATGGTGTTCAGACCTGAATATCCGCTGCCCCAGGAGCCACTGAGGCTCAGCGTCGGGCTCTGCATGCCCCGGGCAATAGAGATGTCTCTCCGGGCAATGTCGACATTCAGTTCGGCCAGTTTTACCTCCGGCCTGTTTAGGATGGCATAGCTGTAGACCTGGCTGGAGGTAATATCGATGGCTGGCTGGTCGACCGACCTGAGCCGGGGTACCTGCACCTCAAAAGCCTGATCGACCGGATGATCGATCAGCTGCATCAGGCTGAGGTATGATATCTCAAGCCTGTTCTCGGCCTCGACCACCTGCAACTCTTCCAGGGCAGCCTGAGCTTGTATGTTCAGCAGGTCGCCCCTGGCAAGGGTCCCGGCTTCGACAAGCTTTTCCATCCTTCTCACCTGCTGCAGGGTTACGTCAAGCTGCTCCCTGGCCACCATCAGCAATTCCCTGTTGAACAGGATATCGAGATAATAACCGGCAACCGTCAGGGAGATGTCGTCCATCAGGTTGTCGAGATAAAACTGTGAATAATCCAGGGCAAGCTGGTTTTTCCTTATCTGGTTAACCTTTTGCAATCCGCTGAACAGGGTCATGCTCCCCTGCATATATAAATTGTCCGACCTAACCCTTGTAGTGGCAAATTCGTTGGTATACCTGTCGATGGTCCTTCCCCAGTTGTTCGATGTGCTTGCTCCGGCGTTTATATTGGGCAGGGTTCCAAGCTTGCTCTGAAGAACATTGGCTTTGTTGGTTTCAACCGCCAGCACCTGTTTCTTGATGTCGAGGTTGTGCTCGAATGCATAATCGATGCAGTCCTGCAACGACCACAGCTGCTGTGACCTCAGCGAGGCACTGCTAAGCAGGATCATCATCATGCTGAGAAATATCCCGGTAAGGATAAACTGAAAATAAATTCGCTCAGAAAGAGAAGTGATTTTAATCATTGTTATCTTTTTTATGGTTTTCCCCTATGCTCCTAAAAATATGCCACTTTAACAAATTGTTGATTTACAGGCACTGACAAGAGCCGGAAATGGATAAAATATTTTAAAGTGTTCGTTTTGCTAACATTGATGTCCAAATGCGAACATCGGTCGTTCATTTCCAAATATCCACCTCAAATGTATGAATAATTAAGTACATTTGTTCTATAAGTAATATTCTTCCTTTAAAACCTAACAGGATCGAGATGAAGACCCATCAAAGAACGTTATTCCGCTACGTCATATTGAGCGTGGCCAGTATAATTGTTTTTCAACACCTTTACGGGCAGGTTACACCGGGTGACACGATCCATGCCATCCATTATGTGATCGACCTGCAGGAGATCGACACGGATAACAAGACCATCACGGCCAGCACCACGGTCATGCTCACCCCCCTGGTCGACAACCTAGATGAGATCCCGCTTGAGTTGATGGAGCCCCTGGTGGTGGATGCTGTATTTGTCGATGGGGTGGAAGTCCAGGCGGTCTTTCAGAACAACATTGTCTACATCCCCACGCTAACCACAGTTTCGGTTGGCGACACTTTCGAAGTACAGGTGCAATACCACGGTGAGCCTTTCCACGAAAGCTGGGGAGGATTTCATTATTCCGGCTCTTATGCGTTCAACCTGGGGGTAGGCATCAGCTGGATCCCTCATAACCTTGGCAAGACCTGGTTCCCGTGCATCGATGATTTTACCGACAGGGCCACCTATGATGTCCTGGCTACGGTTCCGGACGGGAAGACAGCTGTTGGCGGGGGAGAACTGGTCGAAGTGGTCATCAACGGCAACGGAACTTCCACCTATCACTGGTACCTTGCCCAGCCGGTCCCCACCTACCTGGTCTCGGTGGCTGTGGGTGAGTATGCCCTGGTCGAAGATACCTACGATGGATTGGAACGTACCATCCCCATCACCTATTACGTGAAGCCTGCCGACACAAGCAAGGTGCCCGGTTCCTTTGAAAGGATCAATGAAGTAATGGCCCTGTTCGAGAACAGCTTCGGGGCCTACTCGTGGCACAGGGTCGGTTATGTGGGCACTGCCCTGGGAGCCATGGAACATGCCACCAACATTGCCTACCCCAACTTCTGCATTACCGGCAATGCCGCCTACGAAAGCCTTTATGCCCATGAACTCTCCCACATGTGGTTCGGCGATAAGGTGACCTGCGACAAGGCCGAAGAGATGTGGATCAACGAAGGCTGGGCCACGTTCTGCGAACATTATTATGTGGAGGCCCTCGACGGGGTGGAACTTTTCAAGACCCAGATGCGCGACATGCATGCCTCGGTGCTTCAGAGCTGTCATACTGAGGAAGGGGGCTATCACCCGCTGAACAACATCCCGCAGGAATATACCTATGGCACGAGCGCCTACGATAAAGGCGCCACCGTGGTACAGGCCATGAGGGCCTACCTTGGTGATGAGGTTTTTTTCGAAGCCTGTAAGTCATATCTCGACGACCTGGCCTTTACTTCAGTATCGTCGTACGACATGGAAGCGAATTTCACGGCCAATACCGGCACCGACATGTCGGGATTCTTCAACAACTGGATTTACCATGGCGGGACCCCGCATTATTCCATCGACTCCTTTTCGGTGGTCCCCCATATGGGCACCAGCGATGTGACCATTTATGTGAAGCAAAAGAGGAAAGGCCCGGCTTTCACAGGCAATGACAACAGGATCGCTTTCACCGTGAAGGACAACCAGTGGAACGCTTTCACGGATACCATCCAATTTTCAGGGGCCAGCGGGCATACCACCTGCACAGTTCCCTTTTACCCGGAAGAAGTGTTCCTCGACCTGGAAGAAAGGTATTTCGATGCCACGGTCGACAATTACCGGGTGATCCGGGAAACCGGTGAAACGGCCTTCCCCGAAACCTATTTTTCACTGGAGGTGTTTGAGCTCAGCGATTCGGTATTCGTTCAGGCCACCCACAACTGGGCCCCGCCCGATACCATTGCAGAGCCTGTTCCGGATCTTCGGCTTTCCGACTACCGCTACTGGACCGTGAAAGGGCTGATCCCGGAGACCTTCAATGCAAAAGGACGATTCTTTTACAGCAAGACCGGCCTCGACAATACCCTGATCCTGAGCGAGAGCGACTCGGTGGTGATCCTTTACAGGAAGGATGCCGGGATGGAATGGGAAGCTGTCGACTTCACGGTGCTCGGTACCTGGTCGATCGGTTATATCTACGTTGAAAACCTGCAGATGGGCGAATATACCCTGGGGGTGTGGGACATTTCCGTTTACGACCGAGAGATCCCGGGCGACATTGATGCCGGGACGCTGAAAATATTCCCCAATCCCTCAACAGGAGAATTTACCTTTGATATCGCATCTGAGCAGGCCTCCGCATTGGAGATCTATTCCATGGAGGGCAGGCTGGTAGACAAGATCCCGCTCAGTGAAAATCACCGGCACATAAGCTGGGACCCGGATGGGTTACCTGGAGGAACCTATCTTGCAGTGATCCGGGGAGATCATGAGCAAACCCTCGACCGGAAAAAATTTATATATCTAAGATAACCGACCGGATAAAGCATGACCTATTCCATAAAGCCTCTCATCAGTCTTTACGAGAAACATGCCGATCCCCAAAAGGCCGCACAGATGCGTGCCTATATGAAGGACCAGTTTGAATACCTCGGGCTGCCCAGCCCGCTGAGGCGCGAACTGACGAAAAGTTTTTTTAAGGAAAATGGATTTCCCGATCTGCAGGAGGTCATCCCCCTGGTTGAAGCATGCTGGAAGATGCCGCAGCGCGAATACAAATATTTCGCACTGGAGTTACTGGTAAAAATGAAGAAGAAACTGGGGCACGATGCCATCCATCTTTATGAGAGACTGATCCCCGACCAGGGATGGTGGGATACAGTCGACCTGATCGCCCCTTCACTGGTCGGCTACCACCTTCTCCACTATCCGGGCGAAAGGGCTGCCTATGTAAATAAGTGGATCCTTTCGGGGAACATCTGGCTGCAGCGCAGCGCCATATTGTTCCAGCTCAAGTACAGGAGCGAAACGGATACCCGCCTGCTTACAAGCGTCATCCTCCGGCTGAAGGATTCAAAGGAATTCTTCATCCGGAAAGCCATCGGGTGGATCCTCAGGGAATATTCAAAGACCGATCCTGATTTCGTGGTCCGTTTTGTTCAATCCCAGGACCTTTCCGGCCTCAGCCACAGGGAAGCCCTGAAGCGGATCATCCGGGGAGGAAACTAAAAAAATCACAAAACTGATTTTTTTCACATACTTTTGCACGCATTCCCGGAGTTAACAAACGTACTGGATACCGAGTTGAAGATGTTGACAAGATTTACCCTGCTCACACTGTTGTTTTTCCTGATCACTTTTTCATGCAACAACCCTTCCGGTGTTGATAAAACAAGGTATGAAGATTATTCACTTCAGCCGGAGGTGATCTGCGACCCTGTCACGGCAGGGCAGAAAGCAGCATGGATCGACAGTATCTTGACACGGATGGCAAAAGGCTACTGGTTCAATGGGACCGTGGCTTACCTGGAGCAGGGATGCCTTATTTACCAGAAGGCATTTGGATACAGCGATTTCAGGTCCAGGGATACGCTCAGCATTTCATCGGCTTTTCAGCTTGCGTCGGTTTCAAAGATGTTCACCGCCATGTCGGTCATGATGCTGAAAGAGGATGGGATGGTCGACCTCGATGCCGACATCAGGACTTACCTCCCTTCATTCCCTTACGACAGCGTGACGGTGCGGATGTTGCTGACCCATCGCTCGGGATTGAGCCGCTATATGTCGCTGGCACATGATGAACTGGAGTGCCAGAAGACCGACGTGATA
>CAZHYA010000008.1:8523-21425 GCA_964536525.1 uncultured Bacteroidales bacterium
GCAGTTCATACATGATTTCTTTGTTAAATCCCTTAACCTTGGAAAACAGTACAAGCTCGTGGTTTTTGCCGCACACGTCAATAGGATCGTACTGCAGGCAGCCTGACTGGGCTATATAGTCAACTATGCCCTGCTTGCCTGTATAGTTGAAGCAGTGAGTGGCATGCAATTCGCCGATTTTGTGAAGGAAAACATTTTTGACCCACTTGGCATGGACGATTCGTTCGTTTATCATATGAACGACGATACTGCAGTGTCGTTCTATATCGACACGGGGGTGATGGGGCATACATACCGGGGCTGGAGGCCCATCAGGGTAAGGAATGAATACCTCAACGGTGTTACCGGCGACAAAGGTGTTTATACCAGCATCGAGGACCTTGCAAAATTCGACCAGGCCATTACCCGCAACAGGCTGGTATCGGCCGAGAGTATGAGGGAAGCATTTACACCGGGAAGTCCCGGGTACTGGAAACGAAATGACAATTATGGCTTCGGCTGGAGGATCAGGGAGCGCGAAGACAGTACGGCTTTCCATTTTGGCTGGTGGAAAGGCTTCCGGGCATATTACATACGCGATATGGAAAGGGAGAAAACGCTGATCGTGTTAACAAATAAGGATAAAGGTCCGGGATCATCCATCTACTGGGATATCCTGCACGACACAACACATATGATCCTTTTTTCTGAAAAGCTCACGATGAAGGCACCGTAGGTTTATCGTGTCACCAGCTTAAAGCCCACCCCATGAACATTGAGAAGTTCAACCGAAGAATCCATTTTCAGGTATTTCCTCAGCTTGGTGATATACACGTCCATACTGCGGGCATTAAAGTATGAATCGTCGAACCAGATCCTGTTGAGGGCAACGCTGCGGTCGACCACCTCGTTAAGGTTCTGGCAGAGCAGTTTCAATAGTGCTGCCTCCTTTGAGGTCAGCTTGACCTCTTCATCGTCCATGGAAAGGGTTTGCCGCACAAAATTGAACTCCATCCGGCCAAGTTTATATATATCCCCTTCGGGACCCTGCTTCTCCCCGTTCCTGCTTCTTCGCAGAATAGCCTCCATGCGGGCCAGGAGTTCTTCCATATTGAACGGCTTTGTAATATAATCGTCGGCACCGATCTCGAAGCCTCTTAGCTTGTCCTCCTGCATCGACTTGGCCGTGAGAAAGAGGATGGGAACCTTTTTATCGATATTCCTGATCTCTTTGGCCAGGGTAAACCCGTCCTTTACCGGCATCATCACATCCACGATGCAGAAATCATAATCATGCTTATTGAATTCGACAAAGGCTTCCTGTCCATTCACGCAGAGCGTGGCCGGATAACCCTTGGCTTCAAGGTATGATTTGAGGATGGTACCCAGATTCTTATCGTCTTCGGCCAGCAAAACCTTCACTTTTTCATTGTCCATGGCATAAGTTTATGAGTCGTAAGGTAAAAATACCTCAAATTTTGTTCCCTTCTTCAGTTCGCTCTCCAGCCTGATACTCCCCTTGTGGTATTCCACGATCACCTTCACGTAGCTCAGGCCAAGCCCGAAACCCTTGAAATCGTGCAGGTCCCCCATCGGAACGCGGTAGAGCTTTTCAAAGATCTTCTTCTGGTTCTTCTTGCTGATGCCGATACCGTTGTCTTCGATACAGATCATCACGCCTGTTTTCACATTATGTGTACTCACCCTGATGAGGGGTTTCTGGGGCGTATATTTGTTGGCATTGTCGAGCAGGTTATTGATGAGGTTGGTGAAGTGCACCCTGTCGGCATGGATCTCCGAAGGATCAGCCTTAAGATCGGTAACGATGCTGCCATCCTTGATCTGGACCTGTATCCCGATCTTGTTCACCACATCAGAGATCACCTCATGAATGTCGAACCATTCCCTGTTAAGCTCGATCTGCCGTTTTTCCAGCACGGCCGATTGCAGTATCTTTTCGGCCATGGCCCCAAGCCGCTGGTTCTCTTCACCGATCACGCCGATGTAGGCATCGTACAATGATTCAGACTTGATCACATCGTGGTCCTGCAGCGCCTGGCAGGCCAGCGAGATCGTCGATATGGGGGTCTTGAATTCATGGGTCATGTTGTTGATGAAATCGTTCTTCATCTGCGAAATCCGCTTCTGCCGGTAAATGGTGAGCACCGTGTAGGTGAACGAAAAGATGATCACCATGATCAGACTGATGGAGATGGACAGCAGTCCCGACATCTGCCCGATGAGAAAACCCCTTTCGTTGGGAAAATACAACATCAGGTAGTCGGGTTCCTCAAGCAACTCACCCGGAAAGAGTGTAAAGGCATAGCCTTTTTCAAGCAACTCCGAAGTGTTGCTGCCTTCCGTGCGGAGGACCATTTGCCCGCGCTCGGTGCTGAACACGCCGAACTGGAACCTGGCATTGATGCTTTTCTTGTTGAGCTCGTCGCGGAGCAGGGAATCGATCAGGTTGAAGGTGAGCCTCCGTTCGATCAGTTGAAATCCCTCATGCAGCATCTGCCTGTCTTTGAGCTCCAGTGAAAGTAAATATTTGTTGTAAAAATCCTCCAGCTCCGACCTGCTGTTGATATCGTCAAACTCATGGTTCAGCATGCTGGAGACAGAATCGCCCCGGTAGCTGCCGTGTGGCGTAGCGCCCAAATAATCGATGGTGGCTTCGAGCTGCCCGGCAAGTTCCGACTTTTCAAGCCTGAACAATACGCCGTCAACAGCCTCATTAACCGAACGAACAAAATTGGCCTGCCGCAGGACCATGGCATTTTTTATCCAGTATACCTGAACCATTACAAGTGCCAGCAAAGCCAGCCCCATAAGCCCGATGATGAATATGATCACCTTCCTGTTCACCCTTACAAATTTATGGTATGATGCGGATAATCAACTTGGTTTAACTTTTTTTAACGTTCGTTAGTTTTTGTTAACAACTCTGGCACAAAATTCGTTATACTTTTGTTTCGGATGCTAATCCAATTTCTACGTACCATTTTTCATGTTAGTTAAACATTGTGCAAAAATTTTATTTCATGAATTTGGTTTTTGGTTTGAACAGCGCGGTCCGGTAAAGCCGCGCTGTTTTTTTTATCCCCGTATCCAAAAATCCTTCTGCCATCCCTGGCCCTGTTCAGCACTTCATGATAAATCCGGTGGTATATGTTAATTTCGCATCAATTAAATTTTTAACTGCATATGAAAACGACACAGATCGATCCGACTCATCTTCATGTCTATGTCGACATGGATGAGGTTTTGAGCTTTGAAACCGGGGCCCGGACCATCAGAAAACGCCATGGCGATGAATAAGCTTATGGAGCTGATCAGGAAGCGCCAAAGTGTAAGGCGCTACATCGACAAGCCGGTGGAAAAGGAGAAGCTTGACCGCTGCCTGGAGGCAGCCCTGCTTGCCCCGTCGGCCTGCAATGCGCAGCCATGGAAATTTATCGTGGTGGAAGATCCTGTCCTGGTGAAAAAGGTAGCCAGGGAGACCTGGAACAAGCTGGTGGCATTTAACCGGTTTGTGGAACAGGCAAGGGTGATCATTGTCATCACCATCGAAAAGTCGCCGCTGGTCCCCACTATCGGAGGCATCATCAAGAACAAGGCATACCCGTTGATCGACATAGGCATTGCGGCCGAACATTTCTGCCTGCAGGCCACCGAGGAAGGGCTTGGCACCTGCATGCTGGGATGGTTCAATGAAAAGCCCATCAAAAAACTTTTGGGCATCCCCAAAAACAAGCGTATCGGTTTGCTGATCAGCCTGGGCTACGAGCCTGATGACTACAGGCAGAGGGAAAAGATCAGGAAAGAAAGAACGAAACTGGTATCGTATAACCGCTACGATGGATGGCGTGCTGACAATGATACCCGATCCCCCGAATGAGATGTGAGGTCCGGGCGCCGAAAATCTTTCAGGTCAGGCGGTGGGGGAGTTTCATGAGCAATTCCTCTATCACCCTCGGAAAGTGTTCATGTTCGAGCAGGTGGATGCGTTCCGCGATGGAGGCGGGTGTGTCGTCGGGCATGATGGAGGTCTTTTCCTGGAAGATGATCTCCCCTTCATCGTAATGCTCGTTCACGTAGTGGATGCTGATGCCTGTTTCCTTTTCACCTGCCTCGATCACGGCCCTGTGCACCCGCTCGCCATACATACCCTTCCCTCCATACTTTGGTAAAAGTGCAGGGTGAATATTCACGATGCGGTTTGTCCAGTCCCGTAATATGTTCCTGGGCACAAGCCAAAGAAAGCCGGCAAGTA
Organism: uncultured Bacteroidales bacterium; assembly: GCA_964536525.1. Lineage (GTDB taxonomy): Bacteria > Bacteroidota > Bacteroidia > Bacteroidales > B18-G4 > B18-G4. Next base: position 12,776 of record CAZHYA010000008.1, read on the forward strand.
CGATGAAGTCAATCCCGATATCCCGCAATATGTCGTGCACCTGGTCTGTTTCATAAAACATTTCCCTGTCGAACACATAGGCCGGGATACCATGGTTGGCGGCACGTCTGAGTACATAGGCCTCTTCGTTGTTCGTCAGTACCAGGCTTACCTCCACCTCCGGGTTACCGGAAAAATGTTCAATGATCCTCTGGGCATTGCTTCCGTTTCCGGATGCAAAGATGGCGATGCGTTTCATGGGCTTCAATTATGATTAACATGCCTTCCGGCTTATCAATTTCAAAATTACACTTTCCGCCTGTCATAAGCAGGTTTTCAGGGGCCTAAAAAGAGGTGTTTTTGCAAAGATTTGATTTAGTGAAAGATACAAATATGATATATCAAAATTATTATATTTCTTTTGGTTTTTCCTGCGAAAATTGCTTTCTTTGCAGCCTTGTATAACCAAAACTAGAAAGTTATGTCTGACATTGCAACAAGAGTAAAATCGATAATCGTTGACAAACTTGGAGTTGACGAGAACGAAGTGACCCCGGAAGCCAGCTTCACCAACGACCTCGGAGCTGATTCACTCGATACTGTTGAACTGATCATGGAATTTGAAAAAGAGTTTAACATTGCTATTCCCGATGATCAGGCAGAAAAGATCGGTTCTGTTGGAGAAGCGATTAAGTATATTGAAGACAACGCCAAGTAAGAATCTATACCCTGCTGCATGGAGCTTAAAAGAGTAGTTGTAACAGGTTTAGGTGCCCTGACCCCATTAGGCAATACCATTGATGAACTTTGGAAGGGATTGGTTAATGGGGTCAGTAGTGCTGATTATATTACCCACTTCGACACCACCAATTTCAAGACCACTTTTGCCTGTGAAGTCAAGGGTTTTGATCCGCTCAACTATTTCGATCGCAAGGAAGCGCGCAAGCACGACCCATATGCACAATTTGGCATTGTTGCTTCGGACCAGGCTGTGACTGACGCGGGCATCGACCTTGAGAAGATCGATCGTAACAGGGTTGGTGTGATCTGGGCATCCGGTATTGGTGGTATACAGACCTTCCAGGAAGAAATTGCCGGCTGGACCCGTAGCGGTGGCACTCCCCGTTTCAACCCATTCTTTATCCCCAAGATGATCGCCGATATTGCCGCCGGTCATATCTCCATCAAATTTGGATTCAGGGGCCCGAATTACGCCACGGTCTCTGCCTGTGCTTCATCAGCCAACTCCCTTGCTGATGCTTACAACTACATCCGGCTCGGAAAGGCCGACATGTTTGTTACCGGCGGCTCGGAAGCCTCCATCACCGAAGGTGGTGTGGGTGGTTTCAACGCCATGCATGCCATCTCCACCAGGAATGACGATCCCAAGACCGGCAGCCGGCCCTTTGATAAGGATCGCGACGGCTTCGTGCTCGGCGAAGGCGGTTGTGCCCTCATCTTCGAAGAATACGAACATGCCCTGAGGAGGGGCGCCAGGATCTATGCCGAGGTGGCAGGGGCAGGCCTTTCGGCCGATGCCTACCATATGACCTCTCCTCACCCCGAAGGGCTCGGAGCCAGCCTCTCCATGCAGGCCGCCCTCGAGGATGCGCACATGAAACCAGAAGATATTGACCACATCAACACTCATGGCACGTCCACCCCGCTGGGAGATATTTCCGAACCCATTGCCATCGTGTCAACCTTCGGTGAACATGCATATAAAATCAATATCAACTCCACCAAATCGATGACCGGTCACCTGCTGGGTGCTGCAGGCGCAATCGAAGCCATTGCCACCGTACTGACCATACAAAATGACATCGTACCTCCGACGATCAACCACTTCACTGACGATCCCGATATCGACAACAAGCTGAATTTCACCTATCACAAAGCCCAGAAACGCGTTATCAATGCAGCATTGTCAAACACCTTCGGATTTGGCGGACATAACGTATCCCTGATCTTCAAGAAGTTCGACAAGTAGTATATTTTGAGCCTACTCAAACATCCTTCATCACTTAAAACGGCCGACAGGGAGCTACACCAGTCGATAAAGAATATTTTCGGTTTTTCGCCGGGTAACCTCTACCTCTATAAGCTGGCATTCAGGCATAAATCCGTCAACAAGGATGTTAACGGCATCAAGATCAACAATGAGCGTCTCGAATACCTCGGCGATGCCATTCTGGGATCGGTTATCGCTGAATACCTCTTCAAGAAATTCCCTTACAAGGGTGAGGGCTTCCTGACCGAAATGAGGTCGAAGATCGTTTGCCGCACCAACCTCGATAAGCTCAGCAGGAAACTGGGCATCGACAGGCTCATCGAATCGAGCCACGACACGAAAAGCACATCGCGTAATATCAGGGGCGATGCCTTTGAGGCATTTATAGGCGCATTATACCTCGACAAAGGGTATGAATTTACCCGTAAAGTGATCATCAGGCGTATCGTCAACATCCATATCGACATCGACACCCTCGAACATGTTGAATCAAACTTCAAGAGCAGGCTTATTGAATGGGGCCAGAAAGAAAAAAAAGAGGTTGAATTCAATATTGTAACCGAAAAAGGAGATAAGAGCGGCAGGCAGTATGAAGTTGAGGTTACCGTCGATAACAGGGCCATCAGCAGGGGGATCGATTTCTCCATTAAAGGAGCTGAAAAGATCGCAGCCGAAAAGGCCTGCCATGAATTGGGCATAGATTGAGGCTAAATTGCCTATCTTTATAGCCTGACACAGGCAGCCATGGCAAAGAAAAAGCAAACCCTCCGGTCCGGGCATGACGTGAATGTCGACTTGATCGGCATCTCCTGTCATTTAAGGTCATACCGCATTTCTTTTGCCATAAACAATATGCTGGGATTTGACTTCCGGCGCATCGACGACTTTTCCCTTCCTGCCGCCGCCGGAGCCACAATAGATTTCCCTTTTTTGTTGTATGAAGACGCCGAAAGGAAGAACCATTTTTGCCTCGTCGGGAACCATCATTCGCAGGGCAAGCTGATCCCGGCCCTTGGGCAGGTCGACTATTTCCTGCTGGCAACAGAACCGCTGGATACTGACACTTTGAATAATATGATCAGTAAAATAAGAAGCATCCCACAGGTCAACGCCGTTTACAAGATCGATCCTTCGAAGGTCAGGGACCTTGGCATTTTACTGGAGGAAATGGAGTTACACCTCCTCGATGCCAGGATGAAACGTTCAGGAAAGCGATGCTGACAGCACCGTCATCGTGGAAATCTGAGCACATTGCATCGGATGGAATAATTAGCCTGTCGCCAGCCCCCTCGACTTGCATATTTTTAATACTTTTGTTCTAGGAATAATCACAGGCAGACGCCCTAATAATATAGAAATCCATGAAAAGTATCCTCCCCCTGTTGTTGATCGCGTTCCTGATCTCCTGTCAGAACCAGGGATCATCAGGTAATGCCGATGAAAAAGAAAGTAAGGTAACAGAAATCCCGCCCGCCGGGATTACCGAAGGAGAGCCTTTAAGCAAGGAAAGCTTAATGGATCCTGATACGCAAACCGCAGCCTCAACACCAGGCGAGGAGGGCGCGCCTGATAAAGAAGGGTCAACCCTTTTCAAGATGGGAACAACCGCATATGCCAACGATGACTATAAAAAAGGTGTCGGATATTTTGAAGAGATCACGGCACGGTATCCCAACGATCGCAGGGCTTATTACAATCTCGGCCTCGGTTATTTCAAGCTCGACCGCTTCAAGGATGCCCTTGCCGCCTTCAACAAGGCCATTGAAATATATCCGCACGATTCGCTCTCGTTACAATACCGTGGCCGTGTTTACTATATGCTCGGAGATTTTAAAAATTGCCTTAAGGATTATGAGAAAGTTGTTGAGTTAAAGCCCAACGACCCTATCGCCTATTACAACAGGGGAACAGCCCGCGGACGAACCAAGGATTATACGGGAGCTATTGCGGATTTTGACAGGGCCGTTGAGCTGAATCCCGAATATGCCGAAGCCTTTTTCAACAGGGGCCTGGCCAATTTCCACCTGGGCAGGCTGCACGATGCCTGCTTCGACTGGAGAAAGGCTCACGGGCTCGGCCATTTTGAAGCTGAAAAAGCCATTCGTGCTTACTGTGAAGGAGACCCGGAATAAGCGGATTCGGGGTTCCCGTTGAATGTTTAACACAATCATTTTATTTAATTTATCTTATGGACGCTATAAAAGCCATCCTGACAAGGAGGAGCATCAGGAAATATAACGATAAGGCCGTTAGCCCGGAACTAGTCAAACAATTGCTTGAATCAGGCATGCATGCCCCCACGGCCAGGAATATACAACCCTGGCATTTTATCGTTGTGGATGAAAGGGAAATGCTCGACAAACTCTCGGTAGCCCACCCCTATGCCAAAATGCTGAGAGAAGCCACCCTGGCCATCCTGGTATGTGGCGACAAAAACCTGCAGGAGGCCGACGGATATATTGTACAGGATTGCTCGGCGGCCACACAAAATATCATGCTTGCCGCACATGCGCTGGGCCTTGGTTCAGTCTGGCTCGGGATGTATCCACGGGAAGAACGCATGCGTGAGGTGGGCAGGTTGCTGGAGATCCCGGGGCACATCATTCCCGTTTCGCTTATTTCAATTGGATATCCTGCGGAGGTGAAGGAAACCCCTGAAAGGTACAAGCCCGGGAGGGTTCACTACAACCGGTTTTAAGTTTTTGGGATCCGGCCAGGGTTCCGGCACCAGGCATTACTCTGCCAGTATCAGCACTTTGTTCTTCAACACCTCCACAACCCCCCCGTTCAGGTCGAAAAACTGCTCCTGCCCTTTGTCGTCCCTGATCTTGACCTTCCCCTTTTTCAATACAGAGATCAGCGGTGCGTGATCGTTGAGGATCTCAAACGACCCATCGATGCCGGGAAGTTGCACCAGGCTCACCTCTCCTGTAAAAACTGACTTGTCGGGGGTTATGATCTCAAGGTTCATGATATATCAATAATAGAGGATCAGCCTTCTGCCTCGGTAAGTATGCGTTTTCCCTTTTCTATGGCTTCTTCGATGGTGCCCCCCATGTTGAATGATGCTTCGGGGTACTCGTCAACTTCTCCATCCATGATCATGTTGAAACCCTTGATGGTATCTTCGATAGAGACCACGGTACCTGGTATGCCCGTGAACTGTTCTGCCACATGGAATGGTTGCGAAAGGAAGCGTGCTACCCTCCTGGCCCTGTGTACGATCAGCTTATCTTCTTCAGAGAGCTCTTCCATCCCCAGGATCGCGATGATATCCTGCAGTTCCTTGTATCGCTGGAGGATCTCCTTGACCTTCTGGGCCGTCTTGTAATGTTCTTCGCCAACCACTTCCGGAGTGAGGATCCTGGAGGTTGAGTCGCGCGGGTCGACGGCCGGATAGATGCCCAGTTCCGAAATCTTTCGGCTGAGCACGGTTGTGGCATCGAGGTGGGCAAAGGTTGTTGCAGGGGCCGGGTCGGTAAGGTCGTCGGCCGGCACGTAAACCGCCTGCACCGAAGTAATCGATCCTTTTTTGGTGGAGGTGATCCTTTCCTGCAGGATCCCCATCTCGGTAGCCAGCGTGGGCTGGTAGCCCACTGCCGAAGGCATCCTTCCCAGCAGGGCCGACACTTCACTGCCGGCCTGGGTAAAACGGAAAATATTGTCGATGAAGAAGAGAATATCCCTTCCTCCGGTTTTTTCGTCGCCATCGCGGAAATATTCCGCCAGCGTAAGGCCCGACAGGGCCACCCTGGCACGGGCGCCGGGGGGTTCGTTCATCTGGCCGAAAACGAGGGTTGCCTGCGATTTGGCCAACTCTTCCCGGTCGACCTTTGAGAGGTCCCAGCCACCGTTCGCCATGTCGTCCTGAAATGCTTTACCATACCTGATAACCCCTGATTCGATCATTTCCCTCAGCAGGTCATTCCCCTCACGGGTGCGTTCACCCACACCGCCGAAAACGGAAAGGCCCGAATACTTCTTGGCAATGTTATTGATGAGTTCCATGATGATCACCGTTTTCCCCACACCGGCGCCGCCAAAAAGGCCTATTTTCCCGCCTTTGGCATAAGGCTCGATGAGGTCGATCACCTTGATCCCGGTGTGTAGCACCTCTTTGGAGGTCGACAGGTTTTCGAAAAGCGGCGGCTCTCTGTGAATCGGATAAGGTTTATCGGATTTCACCTCACCAAGGCCATCGATCGTTTTCCCGATCACGTTGAACAGGCGTCCCTTGATGTCGTCGCCGGTAGGCATGGTGATGGGGCTTCCGGTAGAAATAACCTCCATGCCCCTGCGCAGGCCGTCGGTCGAGTCCATGGCCACCGTACGGACGGTGCTTTCGCCTGTATCCTGCTGACATTCGAGCACGATGACATCTCCGTCATCGTTGGTCACCTGTAATGCATCATAGATGTCGGGAAGCTGATCGCTATCGTCGAAAGTTACGTCAACTACCGGGCCGATGACCTGCGAAATTTTGCCTTTTGCCTTTTCACTCATAGTGTTGGGGAAATTTTTTCGCAAAGATAAAATAATATATGGTTTTTGCCGGATATGAAAGGGGGATTTTTTAGAAATGGTATAAATAAGGAAAATGGGGAAAGGAAAAGGGTAAATGGAATAAAGGGTCAGGGGAAAGCCGGTTGTGGAACTGGCGTGTAAGTTATATTTAGCCTCTTTTCCTGAAAAACCTGCGCTGGAAGAAGATCAGGATGATCACGCCCGTGGTGATGGCCGAATCGGCAATGTTGAAAACGGGGCGGAAGAAAATGAAAGTGTCGCCGCCTTTCCAGGGGACCCATTCGGGGTATGTGCCCTCTATGATCGGGAAATAGAACATGTCGACCACCTTGCCATGCAGGAAGCCCCCGTAGCCGCCTTCTTCGGGAAGGAATTCGGCCACGCTGTGGAAGGTGCTCTGGCTGAATATCAGTCCGTAGAAAGCACTGTCGATGATATTGCCAATGGCCCCGATGAAGACCAGTGAAACGCTGAACACCAGTCCCCGGTGCGCTCCGGTCCTGGCCAGGTGGCATAAGTACCAACCGATCAGGATCACGGCGATGATCCTGAAGATACTTAAAATAAGTTTTCCATAGCCTCCGCCAATGGTCATCCCGAAGGCCATGCCTTCATTTTCCGTGAAATGGATCAGGAACCATTGGCCAAACACCGGGAACTCCTCTCCGAGGAGCATATGTGTCTTCACCCAGATCTTCAGAACCTGATCGGCCAGCAGAACAGCCAGAATGGTAATAATGATCAGGTGCGACCTTTTCAAAACAACTCGATGGTTAATGCACATGTGCCGGTCTTCAGACTGTAATGGGTATACTGGAAATTCACTCCGGTCAATTCGCGTTATACTGGTTGTTTTTTGCCTCAATGCTCAGTGTGGCATGAGGAACGCTCCTGAGCCGCTCCTTGGCGATGAGTTTCCCGGTAACCCTGCAAACGCCGTAGGTTTTATTCTCGATCCTGACCAGCGCATTTTCAAGGTTCTGGATAAACTTGCTCTGCCTTGCAGCCAGCCGGCTGTTCTCTTCCTTGGAGAGCACCTGGTAACCTTCTTCCAGCACCTTGAAGGTGGGCGAAGTGTCGTTGGTGCCATGCTCGTTGGCATTGGTATATGCTTCGGTAAGCAATTTAAGGTCATTGCGCGCTTTTTCCAGCTTCTCTTCAATGATTGCTTTGAATTCCGCGAGTTCCTCGTCAGAATACCGGGTCTTTACCTCTTCTTTGTTTTCCTTCTTTGCCATAACTCCTGGTATTTATAGTAACACAATCATACTTTCCTGATGGTCAGGAAGGCCTCAAGGTCGTCTGCCAGCTCCACCCGGATCTTTTCTTCTTCCGGCAATGCGTCTGTCAGTTCAAGCTTTTCGGCCAGGGTCTCCGAACAAATATAATCATAATTATGATCGATCGCATCACTGATTTTATTGTTTTTTTCGATTTCGAGGGCGATCTTGTCGGTCACCTCAAAACCCTTGTCTTTCCTGAGGTTTTGTATCCTGTTGACCAGGTCGCGGGCAATGCCTTCCCTGATCAGTTCGGGAGTGAGGGTCACATCCAGGGCAACGCTTAGATTCCCCATGCCGGCGATGAGCCATCCCGGGATATCCTGGGTGACGATCTCCACGTCCGACAATAATAGTTCTACCTCTTGCCCTTCAACAACCAGCATGTACTTTTCGTCCTGTTCCATCCGGGCAATGTCGTCCTGTGTGAATGCGTTCACTGCGGCAGCGATCTGTTTCATCATCTTGCCGTACCTGGGCCCGAGAGCCTTGAAATTGGGCTTGATGCTCTTGACCAGTACGCCGGTGGTGTCGGCCAGGTATTCCACTTCCTTCACGTTCACTTCCGAGAGGACCAGGTCTTCCACCGCCCTGAGTTGCTTTTCAAATTTTTTGTCGAATACCGGGATCATGATCCTGTTGAGGGGTTGGCGCACCCTGATATTCGATTTCTTGCGGAGCGAAAGCACCATCGACGAAAACTTCTGCGCCATCTGCATCCTTTCTTCAAGGTCCTTGTCGATCTGCGCATCATCGTAAACAGGGAAGTCGGTGAGGTGCACCGAATCCACCTTTTCCCTTCCGGTAACCACATTAAGGTCGATGAACAGTTGCTCCATGTAGAAGGGTGCGATCG
>CAZHYA010000009.1:0-5343 GCA_964536525.1 uncultured Bacteroidales bacterium
TTATTATCGTTATACGCGCTGGCATCGCTGTATGCCTCGGCAGCAGGAGTGCTTAAGTACCGGCGGTAAGGCCCTGAAATGCGAATGCTTAACTTCCAGTCGTTGCCCTCAGGCAGCCACTCCTCGCCTTCGACCGAAAGCGGAATGCCCGCATACATCATCGCTGAAAACAATATGGGCCTGTATACGCTTGGCGGAATTGGGTTTGGCTGAAGCGTATCGTAAATGTGCGGTGCGCGGTGGAAGAAAGCGCAGGCATCGTAGGCAGGGAAGTTATAACGCAGGATTACATCTCCCGTGGAGAAGACCATGTCCTTATGATTCAGGATATAGACATAATGCATACCCCCAAACAATGGATTGCCCATGAAATCGTATTCATTGCTCGTGGGATTGAACAGCATGTCACGTCCATTCTCGCCGACCAGGAATGAATTCTCCCCGAAAATGATGTTAAGCCTTTCCCCGGTTTCAACATTGATGGCATAGCCGGGAAACCAGCCAAATCCCTTCTCGGAAATATAGTTCGGGTCGTCAGGGTTATTGCTCGGGCCGCTTCCTGCCGGCGCCGGGTTCCCGTACTTGTCGACCGACTGTCCGGCACGTTTTTCGAAGCGTCTTACCTCTCCTTCCGACAAACGGTTGTCATCACACATTTCGATGATCATCGACCTTGTCCAAAGCGACTTATCTGCAGTCATCACGATATCAACGCTGGCCAGGTCGGCCATTTTTGCCTGTTGTTTCGACAGGCTGTTTAATGCAGGGCCGACAGGGCTCTGGTCGCCATGCGAGCACAGCACATAAGGTGCCCAGCTGCCATTGGCAATTTTTTCGTATGTCTCATCAGGATCAAAGGCGTGACCAGGCATGTTCCAGTCGTTATTGGAAGGGTCGTCCTGATCCGTATAACTGCCGGAGCGGATCCAGTTTGAGGCGCTTGCCGGCAGGTTGTTGTCCTCTACGCCACCCACCCATCGGTGCGAGCTGTCGGAGTAGGCAGTATATGATGCAAGCAGGCCGTTATTTTGCGAGAGGCTGTCGCCCGGGTATCTTGGCTGGTTGATGCAGACCGAAAGCCCCAGGTCAAGGAACAACTGTTCATAGTTGCTGCTGAGCGACTTGTCGGAATAATAAACTTCGCCTGTGCTGAGGTTACTTAGCCTCCATCCGCAGGAGTCGATATGCGCGCTGTCGCCCGAAGCTGTTACGACATCAATAAATTCGATCATGTATTCAGCCGCACTCACATTGAGCGGGTCGATAACCTTGACATTGAGCGGCCCTACGCCGTTGATATATTTTGCCTCATAGGCTATGGGATAGTCGGGACCTCCCAGCACATTGAGTGAATCGGCAGGGGGCTTGCTCAGGATATACCCGATGGTTTCGTCGGTGAGTTCAAGGATCATTCCGCCGTTGCCGTTCCCTTGAAGGCGTGTGATCTGCGGACCCTGTCCGTAAATGGAATTCAGCACGGTGCCATTGACGGTAGGGTGTGGTATGGCGGTATAGGTACGGATGTTCCTGCGTCCGGCGAGGTATGGCTTCTTTTGCCCCCTGAGGCCTTCCAGCACGCCAGGTTCCTGGTCGTAAGGCATATATTCATTAAAGGCGTAGGCCACCACGGTATAATAGTATTGTTTGAAGTTCGTCAACTGACGGTTGGTGGTGCCAAATGCATCTTCGGTGATCCTGAAGGAGTGGCTGATGCCGTTATCACCGCCTTCTACCTCCACCACGGGAACATTACCCTGGATGTTCTTGTCGTAATAGTAATTGACCAGCATGCCCACGTCATTTTTGATGTCAAACTGGGCGACGAGCCTCACCAGGTCAGGGTTGTCCTTGCTGTCAAGTGTCACGGCCGCGTTGGCCAACTGGTAGACCTGGTAACCTTCGAAGCGGTATATTGAGTCGCTTCTCAGGCTCGAATCTGCAGGATGGGGCTGGATGATCGTGTTATCATATTCCTGGTAATTTTCGAGATGGTTGTTCGACATCTTCGCATTGGAGATATAGAAGATCAACTCCCTGTTGAGCTCCACGATCGACAGGTCGGGGGCATCGGGACCGTCGAGCACCTTGAAGCAGTTATCGAACAGTTTCTGGCACTTGTCGTCAACAACCCTGAGCAATTCTACCGAAGCCCACGGGCCTCCCGATGCCGCCCTTGCCCAGGGTATGCCCACGGTGATGTAGTTTACGGCACCCGGCTCAAGGGTGAATGGCCCGGCCGACTGCATGAAACGCCTGTCGAAAGGATTGTTATCGGCTGTTTCTTCCGTCCAGAAAAGACCATTCTGGTTATAGCCTCCATTGGGAGGTATTCCGCGTGTGCCCCAGTTACATGGATCCGAATCGCCGGGGAACATGAAGTCGCATTCAGGTCCTACCGCTCCTGAATTGAGGTGTGCATTGCCACCGTAAAGCATACGCGTATTGTCCCTCCAGAAGCCCCGGAGATAATTGTAATATTCGGGTGCGAGATCAGGATCGCCCTGGGGGCTGTTGTCGTTATTGTGGTATACAAAACGGCGCATGCCGAATCGTTCGTCATCCACTATGCCATTGCCGAAGTTCACTCCGTTAATGGCCATCTGATCCCATTCGAAAGAGGAATTCAGTAAAGCGCAATCGCCGGTGAATTCAGGGTTGTCCCTGCCATCCGGGTCGATGTACGGACCCTGGAAAAAGTCGACGCCTATGGCCGGTGGCTGGTTGCCATAGGCCTCAGGCTGAGAACTGCCGTCGACGGAAGTCCCGTTATAACAGTACCCCAGCCCCCTGGCCACATCGCAACCAACATAATCGTCGTCGGAAAAGCCAAGGTCGGTATCGACCCATGGGCTGAAATACGTGCCCTTAAGGGTAAAGGTCGAGCGGTTGATGATCTCATAAGAATAGAAAGTCATGTTGTTGATCTCATCGTTGGTGGCAAAGGCAAATGCCTGAGCCCTGATCTCAAAACCAATAGAGGCCCCCTGCGTTTCTGAATGGAAGTTGCCCTTGTCATTAAAGATCCACCACAGGGTCTGGTCACCTTTGAGGACCTGGTCGACCAGTATGCTGCCCTTAACCGTACCCATCATTGTCTCTTCCATCGTGCGTTGAGGCACATAACCCGGATCACCGGCATAATTGAGCGGGCATAGCTCATTGGTGATATCGTAATACGGGTAATCGCCCTGGGTGGGGTTGTAGTCACCGTCGCCGTCCACATCACGGAAGGGCGCGAGGTAGTAGCTGTAGTTTTTGGATATGTCGCCGTGGGCCGGATAGTCAAGGATGGATTCCGGGATGGAATAGCCGGGGTATTCAATATCCCTGTTCTCGCTGTTCCACCATCCGACGTATTCGTCCACTTCGGCACGCGTGATCACGAAATGCTCATCGTATTCTGCGCATGTCACCTCGTCGACAGATGCGGTACCATCGATGGTAAGGGGGCCTGGCCAGTAGTCGTTGCCGCTCTGCCTGAACCTCAGTGCAGCAAGCTTCAGCTGGTCGTTGATATCCAGGCCGCCAATCCACAATGAGCCGGAAAAGAGTGAAGTGGCCTGCCCGTTGGCGGGGATGTAATACTGCGAAAAATCGTGCAGATCCCACCACATATCACCCCCGGTGTTGATGCGGGCCCTGACATTGTTAACGTTAAGGTACCTGAAGCCTGATGCTGCCGCGCATCCGGCCGAATTCTGTTTTACCGTTGTTTGCTGCACAGATTTGCTGTCGCCCCTGTACTTGTCGGCAAGGCAGAGGTGAGAAAAGATCAGTAGTATGCTAAGGACGAGTGCATAGGGTAGGCGTTCTTTCATAATATCGGATTTTGGTTTGATTGATTTTCCAGCTTGGGATGGTCCCGGGCAAAGCCTGTACATATCCCTTTTTGCACAATACCGATAAAAATTAATACAATCGGAAGCGACTTTCAAGCTGAAAAAAGAAATCGGCAACCAAAAACCAGTTAACGGTTTTTGCGGATAAGAATCCGTAAATCAACCTATTTAAAAAGCTAAATGTAAGTTGTCAGTGTGGCTGTGAATTCAGAACGGGAGTGAACTGAAATAACGTCGTCGCGCTGATCCCGGCGCTGATTCCCGGGGGCTTAGCGTGAGATTGCAATGATCTCGAAGGTTACCATCCCGGCTGGGACCTTTATATCGGCGGTATCGCCTACTTTTTTCCCCAGCAGCCCTTTGGCTATGGGTGAGCTCACCGAGATCTTTCCTGCTTTCAGGTCGGCTTCGTTCTCGGGTACCAGTGTGTAGGTCATCACCGCATTGTTCTTGAGGTTTTTTATTTTTACTACCGAAAGGATGAGCACTTTCGACGCATCCATTTTCGACTCGTCGATGATACGGGCATTCCGGATCTCTGCCTGCAACTTCGATATTTGCATTTCAAGCATGCCCTGGGCATTCTTGGCCGCATCGTATTCTGCATTTTCCGCAAGGTCGCCCTTGTCGCGTGCCTCTGCGATCTGCCTGGATATCTCGGGGCGCTGCACCGATTCCAGATGCTCAAGTTCCGCTTTCAGTGTTTGAAAGCCCTCCTCTGTATAATATTTAACTTCAGCCATAGAACCTGGATTAAAGTTTGAAAAAGAATGAAAGACCCTGTGAAGGGCCTTTCATTTATGTATAAAAATAGAAGTCTGAGAGTTACTGCCGGCAGGTAGCTTAAAACACTATGCGGGCTCCAATGCTATGTGTACCTGAAAATGGATCTGTTGCTCTGTATGAATAGTCGATGTCGATGGATGATCCCTTTTCCTTGTTGGTCGGGACAGATACCGTAACACCGGCGCTGGGCCCGGTAAATACGGTGGTCCTGTCTTCCTTTTTGGTGATCCCATCTTCGTAGGTATAAGCCACGCGCAGCATCAGGTAAGTTTTCAGGGCATATTCGATACCGCCCATAAACTGGTCCTTACCAAAAGAGTTCGACCTGAAGTTGGCTGCCAGGGTTATCCTGTTCCAGTCGCCGATAAAGAAGTCGTACGATGCCCCAATATCAAGTGCCGTGGGAAGCTCGAACGATTCTGACGGCATGCTCATGGAAAAGGCATTTTCCTGTTCGGGGAGGAAGGTGGTCCTAAGCAGACCGTCGCCTGAGAACTTCATCCTCGGTCCGATATTCTTAAGGGCGATGCCAAACTTGATCTGCTGCATCTCTCCGGTAACATACTGGATGCCTGCATCAATAGCAATACCCTGGGCATTTGCATCAGCAATGGATTCGGAGATGATCTTAACGTTGATACCGCCGTAGATGCTGTTTGAAAAGGCCTTGGAATATGCTACTGAAATATTCAGCAGGTTTGGCTTGAAAGTCCCGCGG
>CAZHYA010000009.1:5353-8246 GCA_964536525.1 uncultured Bacteroidales bacterium
CTCCACACCGTCGAACTCGAAGAACTTGCGGTACTGCTTCACCAATGCGTTGCGAGAAACCAAATGCAAACATGTTGATGTCGGATCCTTTGAGGTAGGTCGTGTGCGAAAACACCAGCTCAGTCCTGTTGGTGAAAGCCAGGCCGGCAACATTGATGAACATGGCTTCAAGCCCGTTAACGTTTGCTGTCGATACACTGCCCCAACCCGAACTCCTGGCCCAGGGATTGATTAACAACTCTGTAGCACCAGCCTGTCCCGAGCGGTCTTTATTTCCCGCGTACAGGCTGCTATCCGGTATGATCAGCATGCCGATGATGACGAGTGCAACTAAGTATTTATAAAAACTCTTCATACTTACTATTTTTAGTGTTATTAATTTCATTTTCTCTAGCCATTAGAAAGTGTTCAGATCAGGTGGACGCAGGATACCAAACCATTTCAGCACTTTTTCGCCAACGTTGGTGTTCACATGTATGATGTAAATACCCCCTGCAACCGGGATACCGGCAAAGTTTTTCAGATCCCAGTCGATATAGGTTTCCGGCGAGTCTTTGGTGAGCTGGCGCACAAGTGTGCCGTTCACGTTGTAAATGGTCACCGTTGCCTGTTTAGGCAGGTTTATGATCTTGATCCTGTTGTCGAGTGCATTTCTCTCGTAGCTGTTGTAGGCATAATAAGGATTTGGAACCACATTGATAAGGTCGAGATCCGATTCAGCCTTGACATCGCTGTACTGGGTGGTGGCAACGCCCTCTGTCTTGAAGGTGTATGTTGGCCAGTCCATGTCGGTAGTGTCGGCACTGACGAATTCTGGTGCCGGCGGGGTTGAGAAGTAACGCTGATAGGGTTTCGACATCCTGATGCTGAGTTTCCAGTCGTTGCCTTCGGGCAGCCATTCCTGTCCTTCCACTGACAGCGGTATGCCGACCCACATCATGGTTGAGAAGATGATAGGTTCGTACACTGCTGCCGGCGGTGGTGCCGGCTGAAGGGTATCATAGATATGAGGAGCCTTCAGCAGGTAGTCGCAGCCGTCGTATGCAGGGAACTCATATTTAAGGGTTACACTGGTTGTAACATAAACCTTTGTTTTATGGTTCATCACATATACATAATGCATACCGCCAAATAAAGGATTGCCAAAGAAGTCATATTCGTTGGGGGTAGGGTTGAACAGCATGTCGCGTCCGTTTTCACCCACCAGGAATGAATTTTCGCCAAAGATGATGTTCAGCCTTTCGCCGGTTTCAACATTGATGGCATAGCCCGGGAACCAGCCGAAGCCGGTTTCCGAAATATAGTTCGGATCATCGGGATTGCTGCTTACGCCGCTGCCTATGGGGGCAGGGTTACCATCTTTATCAACGGATTGGGCTGCCCTCATGTCGAAGCGTTCAACACCGCCTTCGGAAAGGTTTTTGTCATCGCACATTTCCAGCACCATCGAGCGCGTCCATTTCGATTTGTCGGCAGTCAATACAACGTCAACACTTGCAATGTCGGCAAGGGGGCTCTGTGTTTTCGCCAGGCTGTTGAAGGCCGGGCCAACGTCGCTTTGGTCAGCGTGGGCAGCCATCACGAACGGAGCCCATGTGCCGAGAGCGATTTTTTCAAATGCAGCTTCAGGGTCAACGGCGTCGGGCATGTTCCAGTCATTGAACCTGGAGTTCTCCTGGTCCTGGTAGGTCCCTGCGCGGATCCAGTTCGATGGGCTCGAAGGCAGGTCATTGTCCTGTACACCATTCACCCATCGCTGCGAACTGTCGGCAAAGGAGGTCCATGATGTAAGCAGGTTGTTGTTAACGGCCAGCGTATCGCCAGGGAAAACAGGCTGTTGGATCTGGACGGAAATGCCAAGGTCGAGGAAAAGCTGCTCATAGTTGTAGTTGATATCCTTGTCGGCAAAATATTCCTTCCCCGAACTGAGATTGGTCAGCTTCCACATGGCCGAATCGATCCTGATGGTGTCGTTCGTGCCTTCGTAAACCACATCGGTGAACTCCAGCTTATACTCGGCATCGATCACGTTGAGTGGGTCGATGACCTTCACGTTGAGTGGTCCCATACCATATTTATAGGTGGCCTCATAGGCAATGGGGTAATCGGGGCTACCCATCCTGTTCACAGAATCGGCTGCGGGTTTGCTCATGATCTCTGCGATGGTCTCATCGGTAAGGTCAATGATCATGCCGCCGTTGCCGTTGCCTTTGATCCTGGTCACCTGTGGCCCTTCGCCGTATTCGGCGTTGATCACGGTGCCATTGATCGTCGGGTGCGGGATAGCGGTATAGGTCGTGATGTTCCTGCGGCCGGCCAGGTAAGGGGCTTTCTGGCCGAACAGGCCGTTCAGCACACCGGGCTCCTGGTTGTATGGCAGGTACTCGTTGTAGGCATAAGCCACCACAGTGTAGTAATATTGCTTAAAGTTGGTGAGCTGACGGTTTGTGGTACCGAAAGCATCTTCGGTGATCTTGAAGGAATGCACGATGCCATTGTCGCCGCCTTCAACTTCTATTACCGGTACGTTACCGTTGATCGCTTTGTCGAAATAATAGTTGACCAGGGTGGTTACCCCGTTCTTCACATCGAACTGGGCCACCAGCCTCACGAGATCGGCATTGTCTTTACTCTCAAGCGTAACGCCTGCATTGGCTAACTGGTAGATCTGGTAGCCTTCGAAACGGTAGAGGGAGTCGGAACGCTCGCCGGTTTCAGAACCCGGCAGTGGCTGGGTGATGGTATTGTCATATTCTGCATACGACTCCAGGTAGTTGTTTGAGGTCTTGGAGTTTGAGATATAGAAGATAAGCCCTTTATCGAGTTCGACGATGCTGAGTCCGACAACTTTAGTTTTTCATTTGGCGCGGGAGCTGCACCGTTAGTAATGGGT
>CAZHYA010000009.1:8256-12710 GCA_964536525.1 uncultured Bacteroidales bacterium
GCGCATCGGGTCCATCGAGCACTTTAAAGCAGTTATCGAACAGTTTCTGGCACTTGTCGTCAACCATGCGGAGCAATTCCACTGATGCCCATGGTCCGCCTGAAGAGGCGCGTGCCCAGGGAATACCGACAGTAATATAGTTTACGGCACCGGGCTCGAGGGTAAAGGGTCCGGCCGACTGCATGAAGCGCCTGTCGTAGGGGTTGTTATCGGCTGTTTCTTCTGTCCAGTAAATGCCGTTCTGGTTAAATCCGCCGTTGGGTGGCGTTCCCCGGGTCCCCCAGTTACAGGGGTCGGAGTCGCCGGGGAACATGAAGTCGCATTCAGGGCCGACAGCGCCTGAGTTGAAGTGGGCATTGCCGCCATAGAGCATGCGGGTATTATCTTTCCAGAATCCCCTAAGGTAGTTGTAATACTCGGGAGCGATGCTCGGGTCGCCCTGCGGGCCACCTGAGTTGTTATGGTAAACAAAGCGGCGCATCCCAAAACGTTCATCGTCGACGATATTGTTGCCGAAGTTCACGCCGTTGATGGCCATCGGGTCCCATTCAAAGGGTGAATTGAGGATGGAGCAGTCGCCGGTAAATCTTGGATTGTCGCGTCCGTCAGGGTCAATGTAAGGACCCTGGAAGAAGTCGACGCCGATGGCGGGTGGCTGGTCGCCATAGGATTCGGGCTCTCCTGAACCGTCGACGGAGGTTCCGTTGTAGCAGTAACCCAACCCCCTTCCAACATCGCAGCCTACGTAATCATCCCAGGCATAGCCGAGGTCGGTATCCACCCAGGGGCTGAAATAGGTATTGGTGAGGGTAAACGTTGAACGGTTAATGATCTCGTAGGTGTAGAAGGTCATGTTGTTGATCTCGTCGTTGGTGGCAAAGGCAAAGGCCTGCGCACGGATCTCAAAGCCTATGGATGCACCCTGCGATTCGGAGTGGAAGTTGCCCTTGTCGTTGAATATCCACCAGAAAGTCTGGTCGCCTTTCAGCACCTGGTCGACGAGAATACTTCCCTTAACAGTTCCCTGGAATTCTTCCTCCATCGTCACCTGTGGCACATAGTTGGGGTCGCCGGCATAGTTGAGCGGGCAAAGTTCGTTGGTGATATCATAGTAAGGATAGTCACCCTGGTTGGGGTTATAGTCGCCGTCGCCGTCCATGTCGCGA
Source organism: uncultured Bacteroidales bacterium (assembly GCA_964536525.1). Taxonomy (GTDB): domain Bacteria; phylum Bacteroidota; class Bacteroidia; order Bacteroidales; family B18-G4; genus B18-G4. Next base: position 9,423 of record CAZHYA010000009.1, read on the forward strand.
AACGGTGCGAGGTAATAACTCTGGCTTTTGGCAATGTCGCCATGGGCCGGATATTCGAGGAGGGCTTCCGGAATGCTGTAGTCAGGATATTCCAAAGCCCTGTTGTCGCTGTTCCACCATGCAAGGTATTCGTCGACCTGAGCGCGCAGGATCACGAAGTGCTTGTCGTACTTCGAACAGGTGGCTTCGTCAACGGAGGCCGTTCCGTCGATGGTGAGCGGGCCGGGCCAGTAGTCGTTACCCGACTGCCGGTATCTTACGGCTGCAAGCTTCAGCTGGTTGTTGATATCGAGCCCACCGATCCACAATGATCCGGAGAACAGCGATGTTGCAGTACCTACTTTTGGGATGAAATACTGTGCCCCGATACCACCGGGAAGGTCCCACCACATGTCACCGCCGGTGTTGATCCTCGCGCGGGCATTGTTTATGTCGAGGAAGCGAAAACTTGATGCGGCAGCACACCCTGCGGTAGTTTCCTTTATGGTCTGCGAACTTTTATTTCCATCTCCCTTATATTCCTCGGCATAGGCGCCCTGGACCAGCGCTATGCAGAGTAAGGCAATAAATAAATGGCGAAATATATTTTTCATGGTAGCTGTATTATTTTTAGTTTTCATTTTGTAGGTGCTCATCCTGCCCGACTGCGGATTAGAAGTTAAAGATCAAACCGAGCCGAATCGTCCTGGGGCTGCTGTAATGCCACGGACGGTCGATGAAAATGGCATAGAGGTCGCGGAACGACTGCGGGTCAAGTTGCTCGTTGATTTCCCTTTGCCATTCGGGTGCAGCAAGATAACCGTCGTCTTCGGGGTTACCTGTGGCGGGATATACCTGCATCACATTCTTGGTGTTCAGCACATTGCTGACCGAGAGATAGATATTAAGGTTGCCCTGTTTAGGACTGTCACCTTTACCCAGGGTCAGCGGGATGTCCTTATCGACGCGTACATCCATGCGGAACTGCCATGGCAGCCTGGATCCGAAATAGGTACCCTGGAGCAGCCTCGTTCCGCCGCTGAGCTGGCTGTAAATGTTGCGCGACCTGGTATATGGCGTACCTGAACCACCGGTGAGCGTAAGTGAAAGACCGGTATTGTTCAGCAGCTGGACAGGTGCCTTGCCTTTCTTTTCCCTTTTGATGGTCGGGCCGTTGTAATCGGCACCCCTGCCATACCTGTAGTCGAGGAATACGTTGAAACTGTGGCGGCGGTCCCATGCAAGCGGGAAGGTCGTCCTCAGGTTCGGCAGCCCCGAAGCTACGAGTGCGGCGGCGGTGGTAGTGCTCGACCCTGTGCCATCAGCAAACTGAAGGGTGTAATAGGCGCTGATCCTGGCATTGTTGGTCCTTCTGAGGTCGTACTGTATGGTCATCCCCTTTACCGTACCAAAGTCTATGTTATTAAAAGAGGTATAGTCTTTGGGATAAGCACCGGTAAAGCGGTAAATCTGGATCATGTCTCTCATTTCCCTGTAAAAGGCAACGAACTTCAGGGATGAGGTGGGAGAAAGCCTTTGCTGGAAACCGAGTTCATAATCGATGGTCTTGGAAGGGCTTAGGTTCGGGTTATTGATGGTCCCTCCGATATTGTCGAAATAATAATAAACCCTGGGGTCGGAGCGCAGGTTCGATGTCGGGCGCTGTGTCAGCACGTCATAGTGAGCAAAGAACAGCGCCACGTCGGAGATCGGAAAGGAGAAGGAAACCCTGGGCATCACGTTGATCTGCGGGTCGTAATCCTCAAATGACTCCATGGGCGGCCTCGACTGGCTGGGGTCGACAAGGTAGGGGGAAACCCCTGAACCGACATTGAGGATGTTGGGATCCTGGATTTCGGTCCCGTCGGCATTGAACCAGGTGCTCTCGTCGCGGTAACCGGTGATCCTGGTAGGGTTGTTCACATTATCAACATAAACGATGTAGTCGGAACCCATGTTTGTTGGATGCTCCACGGTCTGGCCACCAACGATCTTCACTTCATTCACGCTCCTGGCAGGATACAGCAGGAATGGATCCTTCAGCACCACCTGGTTGGCATCGAAACGGTCGACACGCACCCCGACGTTGAAGATCAGGTCCTTAAAAGCAAATTTATCCTGGATAAAGCCTGCCATATAGATCGGTTCGAAGGCGCCCACAGCACGGGTGTTGTTGCCTTCATCGTCGAGCTGGTTGAAGAAATCCTCGAAACTTGGTTTGCTTTTCAGCTTTTCGCCGGTATAGTCGTAGCCGATGGCTGTAACATACCAGTTACCATCGTTGAGCAGCTCGTCGGGGCTGAACATGCCCAGGTCAAAAAGGTCTTCGCCAACCGCAATGTTATGTGCAACATTGTTCTCGTCGAAGTATTGTATGCTGTTGGTGTTATAGTCGTACGACTGTATTACGATATAGTCGGTGCCGTCGATGTCGAGGCCGAGTTTTTTCCTCAGGTTCCTGTCGAATATGCGCTGTGAGGCTTCATCATATTTCCTCTTGTATTCGATGGTATCCTGGAAAACGCCATCCCGGTATACAAATTCGGGGTTGTCGACATCAAGTTCCTGAATATGGAAGTTGGTGAGACCGTCCATGAGCTGCCACAGGGCGGTAGGGCCGACAGCGTAGGCGCGTTCCTGGCGTTGCTCGTACTGAATCCCAAACTTGAGCTCATGGTTGCCAATGTCCATGGATCCTGTGGCATTCACGCTGATCTGTGAGTTGTTATATTCGGAATATCCAACCTGATTGGCTCCCGGAAGGGCAAACATTCCGTAGACGTTAGGTGGCCCCTGGCCATTGAGAAGCCCGCCGCCAAGCTGCACCTGGTCGGCATTGCGCCAGTTTCCTTCAGGATCGGGATACAATGAATAATATGTCGAGGTGAAATTGGTTACGGAGGGGTTGATGTTGCCCGGGGTAAAAGTATATAAGGTGTCGAAGTAGTTGTCCATGATATATACATCCTCATAATACTGTCCGCCGATGGTGTCGGATCCCAGGGTGTAGTTCCTGGCAAGGTGTGAGTTGAAGGAGCCGAGGTAGCCGTATTTGAACACATCCTCCTTATGGTCGGGATCGTGCGTCGAACCGCTGAAATTCTGGTAATCGGCCTGGATCGAATAATACACGTTCTTGATCATAGAGCTCCTGTCGGGATCGTTTGCAAAACGCTGCGTGAAACGTCCGAAGACCCTCCAGGTCTGGCTGTAGTAAAGCGAGTTCTTGTCGTAGTTGAACATGGAACTCCCGAAATCATAACCATTGCCGCGATTGTAGTTATACTGGCCTCCGAAGGTGAGGTTGAC
>CAZHYA010000009.1:12720-20583 GCA_964536525.1 uncultured Bacteroidales bacterium
GGTACGTACGTCGGTCTTGCCGGTGAGGTTGATGTTGTATCTCGATGTGTTGGATGTTGTTTTGATCTTCTCGAGGTCGCTGGCACGGGTAAATTCGCCGTTGACGAAGGTGCCGCCTGATTGCAGCCCTGAGACCCTGAGCGGGTTTTCCTGCAGGTAGGCGATATATTCGTCGGTACCCCGGTACATGTCGCCGGCAAAGGGCGAGCCGTCGCGATTGTAGGAAAGATCACCCCCGATGAAGTATCCCAGCAGGGACTGTCCTTTTTTGCCCGGGGTTTCGGTCTTCTTCCTGAAGATAGGACCGTTGAGGTTCAACCCCACACGGCTGTATCCGAAAGGATCGAGGAACTCCGAGGTTTCAACCTCGACGCCGGCGCCAAAGATCCTGGAGGGACCCCTGGTGGTTACCTCCACGACACCGCCGGTGGCATCACCGTACTGTGCGGGGAGACCGCCGAGGATCACCGATTGCTGGGCGATGGCCGACTGAGGCAGCGAGAGGGAGCCGATCACAGGCATGCCGTCGATGTAGTATCGGGTCGCCTCGGTACGGGCACCACGGACGTTGCCGGCTTCGCCGTCGCGCGAGAACACACCACCGATGGTGGCGGCGATGGCACCAACCGAGCGGTTAGGCATCTTCTGGATCTCTTCCTGGGTAACCGTACCCCCGCTCACCGTTTTATCTTTGTCGATCAACGGAATTTTGTAGTCGATGATCTCAACTTCCTCTAGACCGATGGCCGATGTCGACATTTCGATATCTAAAAAGCGGGTCTGGTTAGCATTGATCTGGACTCCTCTGATAATAACATCGTTATAGCCAATGAAAGAGGCCCTGAGGTCGTACTTTCCGGGAGGGATCGGTTTGATCACGTATTTCCCGTTGATGTCGGAAGAGGCCCCGCCTTCCTGGGAGCCCCCAACTTCGAGTACGACATTCACAAAGGGGAGTTCTTCCTTGGTGTCCTTGTCAATCACCGTTCCCTGCAGCGTACCGGATGTTTGGGGGAATACCACCAGACTGGCAGCCAGTACAATACCAATAGTTAGGAGTAAATTTCTTAACATACCATGATAATTTTATGTTAGATAAACACTGTGCAATAAGTCGGTAAAGTTAATAAATAAAAAATTTAATATGCAAATATTATTAACACTACATTCAAAAAAAATTAACATTCGCTTAACAATCTATTAAGTATAAGGTCGTTCAAGAATTGCCGAGTAAATCACGGCTTTCCGGAGGTTTATCTTCTGTTGTTTCATAGGTTTTTTGTCAAGTTCCTTCATGATGTCCTCGAACTTGATCCTGCCCATTGAACTGACCCCTTCATCCGATAAAGCTTCCAGTCCGCTGAGGCCCCGACTGGCATATTCGTCCTTGAAGGTTTTCGTTTTTGGGGTGATGGTCGGTTTTGAAAATTCAGGTTCTTCAAATTCATAATCGGCAAGTTCGGGCTCGGGAAGCCGGGTTTCCTGGCCTTCAAAAAGTTCTTCAAACAGCGATTTTTTGCGGGGCTGGCTGGTTTCCGTACTGCTGGTATCCGGACCGGGCCTCGCCTGGGCGGCGGCCTGCTTTTTCTTCTGGCTTGCCCTGTAGATGGTGGCGGCAAGCCATATCACGCCGATCAAAATGTAAATATAGTCTTCCATGAGGATGCGCTGGTTTTTGGCTATGCTAGTGTAAAAATATTAAAATTATACAATTATAAAAGTCTTAATCAGTTTTCGGTTGGTCGAAATCAGTTAACGGTTGTCATCCTGAAACATCCGTAATGAACAGCCGGGCATGGCCGGTGATGCTTCCGGAAGATGATCACAAATGCGTGATGATCTCGATGATCTTTTCCCGTTTTCGCCTGGAAACAGGGATCCTGCTGCCATCAGTCATCTCAATGTACCCCCCGTCGTGCCTCAGGAACCCTTTGATGTATTTCACATTTACCAGGTGTGATTTGTGCGGGCGGATAAAATTATGGCTGCCAAGCAATTCTTCATTTTCCTTGAGGGTTTTTGATACCAGGATCTTCTTCCCGTCGAGCAGGAAGAAGTTTGTGTAGTAATTGTCGCTCTCGCAACGGAGGATCTGGTCTGTCTCAAGGATATGTATCTTGTCGGAAGTGGAAAGCACGATCTTATGGGGGTCGGCTTCCTTCGACTTTATATTTTCGAGTAAAACCTGTATGTTCTGGTTCACCAGGTGGTTGCTGATGGTGGTCTCAACTTTTTTTACTGCATTGACCAGCTCTTCAGGGTCGATGGGTTTGAGCAGGTAATCCAGTGCGCTGTATTTGATGGCCTTGATGGCAAACTGGTCGAACGCAGTGGTAAAGATGATCTGAAAAGTGATCTGGTCAAGCTCTTCCAGCATCCTGAACCCACTGCCGTCGGGCATCTGTATGTCGAGAAACACCACATCCGGATGGTATTCCCTGACAGCCTGCACCCCGCTGCGGTAACCATCGGCTTCGGCCACGATCACCACATTCCTGCAATAGCGCTCTAGCATTCCGCGCAGGGTTTCCCTTGAGTGTTTTTCGTCTTCGACAATGATGCCCCTGATCATCTTTTCATTGCTTAGGTGAGTATACTGCGATAAAGATATTTCAGTAAAGATAAACTTTGTTTCGAAACGGAACAAATTTACTGTCAAATTTGCCGGGCTGCAGCTTATTCGTCATAATACAGGATGTTGATCTCAACCCTGGTGCCTGCTGGCCTGCCTTCGCCATCCTTCAGGTCCACCACCTTAACGGCAAACTTTTCGGTGTTTTGCTTGTTAAGGATCTCCAGCCTCTCCCGGGTGATGAGCATGCCCCTCGACTTACGAACGATGCCTGATTCTTCCTTGATCTGCATGGCTTTTTCGCGGCCAATGCCGTTATCCTCTATGGTACAGAATATATAGTTGTCCATGAGGCGGAGCTCTATCCGTATATGGCCGGGCCCGGGGCTGTGAATCAGCCCGTGCAGGATGGCATTTTCAACAAAGGGCTGGAGGATCATGGGAGGGATCTCCATGAACTCCTGGTCGATCTCTTCATCGATGATCAGTTCATAGTCGAATTTATTGTCGAAGCGGAGGCATTCAATATCGATGTAGTGTTTTACGGCCCTGAGCTCATCCTTGACCGGGATGCTCGATTCCCTCGAGTTTGCGAGGATCAGCCGCATCAACTGTGAGAATTTCGAGAGATAGTGTATGGCCTTGTCGGTGTCGTTGGCGATCACAAAACTCTGTATGGCATTCAGCGAGTTAAAGATGAAATGGGGGTTCATCTGCAGTTGCAGGGCTTTCTGCTGGATGTCGAATAATTCCTTTTCCATGGCCAGCACACGCTTTTCCACTTCGTGTTTTCTCTTGATGGTACGTATCCGCCAGTAAATAAACGACCATAGCAGTACGAATATCAACGACCCGAAACCGATCCTGAACAGCAGCGTATCCCACCAGGCAGGCAATATGACGACCTGAAGCGAGATGCCTTCCTCGTTCCAGATGCCGTCGTTGTTCGAACCTTTCAGACGAAAAACATAATTGCCCGGCCCCACCCTTGTATATTCCGCCATCCGGCGGTCGGCTGCCCTGTATGTCCAGCCTTCGTCGTAATTCTCGAGGAGGAAGGCATACCTGTTCTTCGACGGGTTTGTAAAATCGAGGGCTGAAAAGGCTATGGAAAAGAAATTATCATCATAATTAAGCCTGATGGTGTCGCCATTCCTGAATTCCCTGCGAATGGGCTCGTTCAGCTTCCTGAAAGCAGTGAACACCAGCCTCGGAGGCCTCAGGTTCATTTTTATCTCTTCCGGTATGAAGCTGTTAAATCCGTCCATTCCGCCAAAGAACATCTCGCCGTCGCCGGCATGAAACCATGCCCCGCCGTTGAATTCATTGCCCTGCAATCCATCGTTGATGTCGTAATTTACAAATTCGCCGGTACCGGGATTGAACCTCGAGATGCCCAGGTTTGTGGTGAGCCAGAGGTTGCCGTTACGATCCTCCAATGCAATATATACCACATTGTTGGCCAGGCCGTCCTGTTCGGTATAGCGTGTAAATTTTTCGCTCTCCGGGTCGAAACGGTTCAGCCCCCCGCCCATGGTGCCGATCCAGTAATTGCCACGGCTGTCCTCCGTGATGCCGAAAACCGAATTGGCACTGATGCTGTTGGGGTTGCCGGGGTCGGAGATGTAAGAAACGAACGCATCGTCTTTACGGATATAACAGTTCAGCCCATTGTCGGTGCCGATCCAGATCGTATGCCTGCTGTCTTCAAAGATGGTCCACACCTGATTGCTTGAGATACTGCTCTTGTTGCGTGGATTATGGGTCCATGAATACATTGTCGACGAATCGGGATGGAATGCGTTGAGCCCGTTGTCGGATCCCGTCCAGATGAAACCACGGCTGTCCTCCAGTATGCAGAGGATGTTGTTGCTGTTAAGCGACATCGGGTCGCCGGGGCTGTAATGATATGCTTTGAACGATCCTGATGATGGATCGTAGCGGAACAGTCCCCTTGTGTCGGTGCCGATCCAGATGTTGCCTCCGCGGTCCCTGTGCATCGACCTGATCCTCTCATCTGCAAGGTCATGATAGGCGTCGAGCCTGAAACGCAGCCGTTCATATTCGCCGGTTTCCCTGTCGAAGATGTTTACCCCCTTGCCGGTGCCCAGCCATATCAGACCCCTGTCGTCGATCTGTATGGCATGGATCATGTCGCTGCTCAGGGTGCGGGGGTCTTCAGGGTCGCGGTGGTAGTAATTGAATTTATTCAGTCCCAGGTTCACCTTGTTCACGCCTTTGTAAGTGCCAATCCAGACCGAGCCCATGTCGTCTTCAAAGATGCACTTGATGTCGTTATTGCTTATGCTTGCCGTTTTTCCCGTATAGCTGTAATGTCTGAATATACCACGCTCACGGTCAAAAATGTTGATCTTGTCCTTTGTCCCTACCCAGAAGATGCCCCGCGAATCTTCGAAGATAACCTGTACCTCGTCATTGCTCAGGCTGTGAAGGTTTCCGTCCTCATGACAGTACCTTCTGAAACCGCTGTTCTCTCCCAGGAAGAGGTTCATCCCCTCGGAGGTGCCTACCCAGAGGCGTCCGTCCTTGTCAACAAAGATTTCATTGATGTTGTTGCTGCTGATGCTCGAGGGATCGGCAGGATCGTGGAAAAATGGCGCGAAGGTGATTGAAACGGGGTTGAACCTGAAAAGGCCATAGCGGGTGGCGATCCAGAGGAACCCGTCCCTGTCCTGCGTCACCTTGTTGATCCAGTTGGTGCGGATGCTGTCGGCAGCGATAACGTTGAAACTGTATCGGCTGTATACACCGTTTTCCTTGTCGTATTTGTTCAGCCCCTGTACCGTGCTGATCCAGAGGAACCCGTCCCTGTCCTGGAATATGTGGTTGATGGTGTTGTTGCTCAGGCTGTTGCTTTCGCCGGGGATCCTTTTAAAGCTTTCGAAGCTGAACGTCCGGCGGTCAAAGCGGTTCAGGCCGTCCTGTGTTCCTGCCCAGATGATCCCCGCCTCGTCCTCAAAAAGTGTATTGATGGTTGGATTGCTCATGCCCTCCTGCTTGTTGAAGATACGGAAATCATAACCATCGAAGCGGTTCAGGCCATCCCAGGTCCCGAACCATAAAAAGCCTTCCCGGTCCTGGATAATGGTGTTGACCATATTCTGACTCAGGCCCTTTACCCTTTTTATATTTTCAGTCCCGTAGCTCTCAAAACTTACGGAAAGCATGTCCTGTGCACATACCGATATTGCTCCCAGCAGGATCAGCAGTGAGAAAATATTCCGGGGGGGGAAAATGTTTTTAATTGCCTTCACAACCTTTTGACCTGTTTTTTCCAAATATCCGTACAAAAAAGGATTCCTGCCTTCTCCCGTTGATCTTTTTCGCTCTCTTCTTCGAGTTCTTCATCATGGCCTGTGTTTCATCGGGCTGAATGTTGTAATGATGTTCGAGATAATCCTCAACAATTTTCTCGTTCTCTTTTTTCATCTGCTTTTCCATCCGGTATGCCCGTCGCTCGCTTGGCGTCATCCTGGCCCGGCACGACATCACGGCTGATGCCGAAACGATCAGGATGATGATAATGACGCCCTTTGTTTTCATTTTGCAGGAACGATATTTCAGCACTAAGTTAATGTTTTAACCGGAATACCTCCGGGAGATACGAGAAAGTGGAAATATTATTGCTATTTTTGCGTTCACTGGTATCAAAAAGAAAAGGTACATTGAAAAGATCCGCAAAATACCGGGGGCTCATGATCTTACTGATGGCTGTTGCCGTAGGCCTGATGCATTCCTGCAAAAAAGGGGAAGACCCGAACAGCGACATTCCATATGCGTACATCAACGTGGTGATCAATCCCAATTCAACCATGTACCAGGAGTTGAACATTGTGGGGGGCTGGATGTATTACCCTTACGTAAACGCTCCCAGCAGGGGCCTGATCATTTACCGTATGACCCAGGAGGATTTCCTTGCCTATGAAAGGACCCCGCCTGTGAATTCGAACCAGTGTTGTGACCCTGAAACGCTTGTTTGCACGCATCTTATCGTTGACGACTATTATCCTTTTGTTTACGACACCTGCTCTGATCTATCGTACCAGATTCTCGACGGTTCGCCCGTCGCCCCTGCCAGCATCCCGCTAAAGCGATACAATACGGTTTACGACGGACTGAACCTATATATCACCAATTGAGCCGGGGCTCATGACGAAAGGGCCCCTCACATTTATGACTGTGAACAGAATCCATAGGACCATATGGCTGATGGCGGCCATTTTGCTCATCACCCTGCTGGCCTATCTCCCTGCCTTCGACAATGGCTTCACAAACTGGGACGACCCTGACCAGGTTATCGGCAACCGCGATATACACCTGCTTACGTTGGATAATACCGCAAGGATCTTCACTTCGTTTTATGTCGGGATGTACCAGCCCCTCACCACCCAGGTATATGCGCTGCTATACAGCCTCCGGGGCGGGGATGCCATGGTGTTCCATGTTTTTTCATTGCTGGTCCACCTGCTGAATATCATGCTGGTATTTATGCTGGTGAGGAAGTTTACGCGGCGCGACACCCCTGCCCTGATCACTTCGGCCCTCTTTGCCCTGAACCCGATGCAGACGGAGTCGGTGGCCTGGGTCTCGGCCCTGAGCAATCTGATGTGTACTTCTTTCTATCTTGCCGGCCTCATCACGTATATCGATTACATACGGAGTGAAAAGCGGAAGCATTTGCTCCTTACCCTTATCTTCTTCGTGCTTTCCTTGCTGTCGAAACCGGTTGCCGTAACTTTTCCCGTACTCATCCTGCTCGCCGATTTTCATTACCGCCGCAGGCTCAGCAGACGCCTCATACTCGAAAAACTGCCCTTTTTCATTTTTGCGACTGCGATTGGCCTGCTCATCATTTACGCCAGGACGGAAGCAGGGCATATTACCGATCTGGCAGACAGGTATTCCTGGTATGAAAGGGTTCTGCTGGTTTTCTATGCGCTGGCATTTTATGTGGCCAGGCTCTTTGTTCCGGTCGGGCTGTCGGCCTTTCATCCTTATCCGGAAGTTCCGCTGCCTGCGGCCTATTATATTGCACCCCTGCTGCCCGCCATGATCATCTTGCTCCTTTTCAGGCTCAGGGGCGAGGTCCTCAGGCAGTTCAAGGCCGGGCTACTGTTTTTCCTTGTTACCATCGCCATCGTGATGGAGATCATCCCGGTGGGGGTGCAGGTGGTAAAGGAGCGTTATGTTTACCTGCCTTCGGTTGGCCTGTACTATGGTTTTACCGTCCTGATGCTTTTCTTTCTCGGGCATGGCAGGTTCCGCAGGTG
>CAZHYA010000009.1:20630-20953 GCA_964536525.1 uncultured Bacteroidales bacterium
AGCCTGATCACCCATGCGAGGGTGAAGACGTGGCACGACAGTTTCACGCTGTGGGACAATGTGCTGGATCGATACCCTGAGACCTCGGCAGCCCTGATCAACCGGGGCAATGCGTGGCAGCAGCAGGGCGACCATGTGAGGGCCGTGAGCGATTACTCCCTTGCCATAAACTACGAGCCAGCAGCGGCCGATGCCTTTATGAACCGCGGACTGGCTTATTATTATTTGGGAAAGCCGGCTGAAGCACTAAAAGATTTTGATAAGGCCATTGACCTGGGCCTGCGGGATGCCTCCACGCATAATTACAGGGGCTTGCTCAAAGC
>CAZHYA010000010.1:0-11195 GCA_964536525.1 uncultured Bacteroidales bacterium
ATAAAAAGGCTTAGTCGAACTAATCCCCGGTTTACCGGGATGGTTAAATGGTTAAATGGTTAAATGGTTTCATGGTTTGAGACAGGGTTCAGGGTACAGGGTACAAGGTGCAGGGAAACTTAATCCAGTAGCGTCCCAAAGTCCCATATTTCAATACGATTTCCTTATTCCTTTTTCCATATTCCATAAAAAAAGCCCTCCCGCAGGGGAAGGCCTGTAAAACCGTTGTGGAGCTGGAGGGAGTAGCTTCGCTGATCCCTCCGTACCAGAGTTGCAAATCAAAATTTCATTTCTTCGAAATGGTGAATTAATAAGCTTTCAAATACAAAAGCGAGCTTTTGATTTGCTCGCTTTTTAATTCACTACCGAAATTTTGATTCACCCGTGGAGCTGGAGGGAGTCGAACCCTCGTCCAAACAAGGAACAGACGTGCTTTCTACATGCTTATCCTTTTATTGGTTGTCGGGAGTGACCCGGGAAAAGGCACCCAAGTCAAACCTTATTCCCTTTATCTCACCCGGAAGCCGGGACCTCCTCCGGGCCAGCCTGAATTTTTCTTGCGCCCCGTGCTCAGACCGGAATCAGGCAGATCCATCTGCGGAACGTCTCGTCCCGGACCTGGTCCGGGATTAAGCCAATCTACTAAACTTCGATTAGGCTGCGAGTGCGAAGTTATTTTCGCCAATTAGTTGTTCGTGAAAAGGTTTTACGGGTCTGTCCACATTGCCCGGCATGCTTACAGGCCCACTCGTCTTGCTGTCAAAACCAGAGCAGCCCCGTATTTGTTTAAATTCAAAATTCAAAATTCAAATTTAAAAATCCCCAGGATATTGAAGCCTGGTTATTCTGCCGCAAAGATACGGTTTTTATTGATCTTTAGCAAATATGATGCCAGGGGGGACATGGAATATGGAATATGGAATATGGAATATGGAAAATGGAAATAGTATTGAGATTTGAGACATGAGAGTATGAGCGTAAGAAATGACATGTCTAAATCCTGACGCCCGGTGCCTGACGCCCGGTGCCTGATGCCTGAAGTCCCGAAAAACCAGAAATCTTCGATTTCATTGTTTTTCGTGGATCCGCGATCCCGGGAACCGGGAATCGGGACCTGACGCCCGGTACCTGACGCCCGGTACCCGAAGCCTGACTTCTATGGGATCACGGTGATCAGAGCGTATCCTCCATGATAATCCCTTCCTGGATCTTCAGCCAGCCGAAGAATACCAGGATGATGGCTGCGATCGAAAATATCGACCCGATGATCCCGCCAAGGGCGGGGATAATGCTCAAGATGTTCTCCAGCACGGCAAGGATCATGGCGATCATGAGCAGCATCGCTCCTCCCTGGCCACTGGACCCTATGCTTGCCGAGCCCCTCAGCATGATGAACGCGATCATCTCAACGATGAAGCCCACAACCAGGATGATGGCTGCGATCAGGCCCATGAGCGGGATGATGTCTAAGATAAACCCTAACAGACAAATGATGGCGGCAACAAGGAGCAGCTTGACCGCCGATTTGCCCTTTTCGTCAAGGCCTTCCTTGAGCCTGGTGATCCCGATGAACAACAGTACCAGCCCGAAGATGGCTGTGAGACCTGCAGCCCAACCGCCGCTGATCCCGTTGAACATCTGTAACATCGTGCCTGCCAAAGCAAATGTGATGGCTTTCATACTTTCTTTTTTTTCCATTTTTTTATGATTTATGTTAATGAGTGTTCTGTTAATCTACCATGAACCAGATGAAGATATAGCTTTCCTTGTCCGGCAGCGGTAGGGTCGATACGTTGGTGATCCATCGCTCTTCATGGGGTTCCCCGTTATTCAATACCTTGTAATACCAGTAATGGCTGATGGACTGGAAGTCGCCCGGGTCCGTGGTCTTGAATTTTATGGTCTTCCCCGATACTTCCTCCAGGGGGATCTGCTCCAGTTCGAAGGTCGTTTCATTGGTCTTGTGGTGCGTGAAATCGTTCTGGACAGTGTTGTAGATGTAATTATTCCTGAAGACCACGTCGACCAATGATTTCCCGTCAGGCGCCAGCTTGCCGCTCACCGAATAATAGTTGGTGTCGAAATCTTCCAGCGAGAAACTGATGATCATATCAAATTGGTTGCCATTCCATTTGATGCTGTCGGTATGCACACCGATTGAACCACCTGATACATAATCGTTCCCGAAATATGTTTCGTCGTAGCCCAGCCAGTACTTGATCTCATGGTCCTGTTGTTCGTACCATACCTTATATCCCGTTGAGAATTTCCTGGCCGATTTGACCGAATCTGCCAGCGAACTGTTCCCGAAGGGCCCGTCGGCCTGCAGTATGGTTTCCTTCATATGGTAAAAATCCATTTCCCAGTTGTCCATATCGAAAAATTCCATATCGATGCCCATGGCGAAGTCCATCCCGTAATTGAGCCTCCACCAGGGATCCTCGAGGGTGTTGGCTTCCAGCTGCAGGTAAACGCGGTCGTTGATGTAGGGCCCCGTAAGCCCGTAAAATTCGAAGGTGAGCTGCGGTTTTACCCACACCTGCAGATCGGCCTTGGCTGAGCAGGTTGGCGGGCTGGCCGTGAGATCCGGCTTCAGCTCAGGATTACGGATCGTCCAGTTGCCGTCCTGGTATGTCATGCCGGTTGTGAGGGTGCATACCTGGGTAATGGATGAACTGACCTGCGATTTTACCACGCATGAATCGCCAATGTATATCTTTAGTACGGGCGTGACGACGACCGGCACACTCCCTACCATAAACGTCCTGCTGGGAAATCTGTGGTCGAAACCCTTCTTTTCCCATCCCTGGGTCAGGTTGTTGTAGGTGCAGGTTCCGGTAAGGACAAAGGTTTCGGTGATATCGCTGTTGATATCGAATTTGTGGAGCGACCAGTCCTTCATCTTGAGGGTCCCGTAGAGCGTGGCGCCCAGGGTAAGGTTTCCTTCCACCTTGAGGGTGGTGTTGCCCGATTGCTCTACGATCTCGGTAATAGAGATCACAGTGTCTATGGGATAGTTGAAATCCATCTGTCCCTGCCTGATCGCTTCACCCATCTTAGCCAGGATGGTGATGATCTTAATGAATCCTTTATCCTTCTGTCCTTCGATGGCAGTTACTTTCCGGAGGTAGCCCCGGTCAACCGGGACGATGATCACATCGCCCACCTCGATCGGGTATTTGTCAAGGATGTCGCTGTTGAAAGTGAAGGACATGTCGGTCGTGTCGATCGAAACCAGGAAGGCCTCGCAGTCTTCCGTGCTGATGGCTTTTGTGGTTTCGGGTATGATGGGGTCGAGGGTCTCTTCTCCGGGGGGAGGCTCGTCATCGTGTTCTTTTTTGCAGCCCCCGATGCCTATAACGCAGGCAAGCAGGAAGACCAGTAAAAGCTGCAATCCAGGGATCGGTTCTTTTTTCATGGCATGTTCGGTTTTTGGTTTAGGCCCAAATATATATTAATCACAGGGCTATAAGTGGATTCAGGAGTCCGGGTTTATAAATCAGGACATGTTGAAGGCAACTGCTGCCAGACAAGTTGCCGGAATATCCTCCAGGATTGTCATTAATTTTCGTAAATTGGCCATTTATCAGGACCGGCATCTTTATGAAAACACGATCAGCCATGGTTTCCCTGATAATCCACATGATCCTGGTCTGCTCATCAAGTGGTCAGTCATCGTGGGAGAGAGGCGTAACAGAGGATTATCAGTTTAATCTTGACAAATACATTAATCAACGTTCGGATTTTTTCCCGAGAGGGGAATTCCTGGAGCAACTGGACAGGGATTCGGTCTGCTCACTGATCGATTCACTGAGGGGAATTGCCAGGGAGCAGGTGGCTGCTGATATTGAAAAGCTAAAGCTTTCCGCATATTTCGAGTTGGGATTCCTTTACTTTCTGCTCGATGAGGGCGATTCAACCATCGCCATGATGGGCAGGGCCATGAAGCTGACCGGGAAGGACCGCTCGCCATGGGAATATGCCATGATCAATGCCCTGGCTGCCGAGGCATGCAAACGGAAAGGCTATCATAAACTTTCCAACGATTATAATGCTGAGATACTCAGCATTCCTGAGTATTCGGCCGATACCTTTCACCGGGCAACAACACTGGGCTTTATGGCCGAAAACTATTACACCCTGCTGGAATATGAAAAGTCGATGGAGTGCTGCAGCGAATCCTTTAACCTTTTCACGGCCATAGGGAACTATTCCCATGCCTCGTATCAGCTCGTCATCATGTCGAGGTTGTCGAAAGCCATACATAATGATACCAGTTTTCTGGAATACCTTCATATGGCCAACGAGATGGCTTCCCGTTCTGGTGATTCGGCAAGAATTGCCAATAACCTTGTGAATACCGGTATGGGCTATCTGTCCATCGGCAAATATGCCAGGGGGCTGAGGTTTTTGCTCAAGGGATGGGAGTACGACAGGAAAGTGTTTCCTTACCGAGATATTTATGCTTCGAGGGACATATCAAGGGCTTACCTTGCACTCGACAGCCTGGAAAAAGCCGAATATTTTGCCAGGAGATCCCTCAGACTGGCAAAGTCGATCAGGGCTTGCAACTGGATAGGCCAATCTTATGTGACCATGGCCCTGTATTATGAACGGGTGGGGCAATTCGACTCGGCAAGGTATTGTATGGGGCAAGCCCTGAAACAGGAAAAATTCAGGGGGAGGAATGTGCCGGCACCGGGCTTGTACAGGATGATGTCAGATATATGTATTAAGATGGAAGACCACGAATCGGCCGCTCACTACCTCGATACATCCTACCAATATTTTACCATGATGGGGAGGATGAACAACCAGGATGAGATGTCGAGAATGAGGGCCGAATTCGATTATGACCTTCAGCGCGCGAAGATCCAGGAACTCAGGATATGGAACAGCCTGGAAAAGGAGAAGAACAGGCGTTATGTGATCGTGGTGATCACGATACTGCTGGTATTGGTCCTGACCATCGGTTTCCTCTGGGGCATGAGGCAGCAATATTCAAAGCTCAGGGTGTCGTATTTAAGCCTGGTGAAGAAGAACCTCGAACTTGACCGGCTGAACGCGAGGCTGAGGTCTGTCGAGAAGCAGGGACGGCGAACTGCTTCGGAATCAATCAGGGATGAGGATGTTATATTTGAAAAATTGCTTTTGCATCTCGAAAATGACAGGATATACCGCGACCCCGAACTGACCCTGGGAAAGCTGGCTACGGTCATGGGTACCAACACCACCTATCTTTCTGCCATCATCAACAGCCACTTTGCCACGAACTTTAAAAGCCTTGTGCATAAATACCGCATCGACGAGGCCAGGCAACTGCTGGTTTCCGGGGATTTTGATTATTACAGTATCGACGGGATTGCGCGCGAGGTCGGTTATCGGTCCAGGTCGGTATTCTACCAGGCTTTCAAGCAGGTTACGGGTGTAACGCCATCGGTGTATATCGAAAACTACCGCAAAGCGCTGGAAAACAATCATGACCATTAACCTGTATCACTCCTTGCCCCCTACTTATCTTTCTTCCTGAAGAAGTTCCTGATCTTTTTGAAGAAGCCGGTTTTCTCTTTCGTTTCCTCCTGTGTTGAAAGGTCTTCCCCGGGTTTTTGCTCATCCTCCAGCGCTTTCTCCTCCCTCCTGAACTCGCG
Source organism: uncultured Bacteroidales bacterium (assembly GCA_964536525.1). Lineage (GTDB taxonomy): Bacteria > Bacteroidota > Bacteroidia > Bacteroidales > B18-G4 > B18-G4. The sequence goes on from CAZHYA010000010.1 coordinate 5,649, forward strand.
CGCCTCTTTGCGACTGAGGTATTCCGTCGGGATCTCATCGGAATACGAAGGGCAGTCGAGCAGGGCCTGCAGGCTGTCGGGAAGGGGAGGAAAGGCTGTCAGGTACTCGCTGCCGGGCTGCCGGTCCGTTTCCATCTCCCTCAGGGTCATGGCCACGATGGGCAGGGCCATGTGCGCTCCACTGCCCAGGGCGGTGGTCCTGAAATGCACGGCAGGCATCTCGGCGCCCACCCATGCACCCACGACCAGGCCGGGGGTGTACCCGATAAACCAGCCGTCGGCATTGTCCTGGGTGGTGCCCGTTTTTCCCGCCAGGGCCGATTGCAGCCCATACACCGTCCTGGCTGAGCGGGCCGTACCGCTGTCGACCACGGCCTGCAGCATGCTGCTCATGAGCAGCCCCGTTTGCTGATCGAAAGCCCCTGGATATTCGTATGTTTCACCCGCCTGGTAGACCAGCCGGCCCTCGCTGTCCTCTATCCTCACAATGCCGTAGGGCTTCACGGATACTCCCTGGTTGGCAAATCCTGAATAGGCGGTGACCATCTCGAGCAGCGACACCTCTGCCGTGCCCAGGGCCAGCGAGGCCACCCCCGGAAGGCTGGAGGCGATGCCCATATCACGTGCCAGGGTGGCCACCGCTGCGGGCCCGGTGGAAGCCATGATCTCCGCAGTGACCGTGTTCACGGAGTTCATCAGTCCGCCCTTCATACTGTAATAGCCTCCGTAATTCCCGCCCGAATTTCCCGGCGACCAGTTGTCGAATTCTTCGTAAGTGCGTTGCTCGTTGAGGAAGAAGCTGCAGGGCTCCATGCCGTTGAGCAGGGCGGCGGCGTATACAAAGGGCTTGAAGGTGGAACCGGCCTGCCGCTTCGACAGCACATGGTCGTAGGGGAGGTACTGGAAACTGATGCCCCCCGACCAGGCGAGGATGGCTCCCGTTTTGGCATCCATGGCGACGAACCCGGTATTCAGCATCTTCAGGTAATGCTTCAGGCTGTCGATGCTGCTGATCTCCATAACCTGCTCCCCGCCGGGGGTGAGGATCTGCCTTTTATGCGGAACGGAGAGGCTGTCGAGGGTCTGCCTGTGTGATAAGCCTTTTGCGGCGTATTTTTGATAAACCCCGGAGTTTCTCAGTACCTGCTCGAAGGTCCCGGGCTGCCCTTCCCAGGGCTCACGCCCTTTCCAGTGCCGGTCGAATTCCTGTTGCAGCGATTTCATGTGCAGGGCAATGGCCGCGTCGGCATAGGATTGCAGTCCGGCATCGATGGTGGTGTATATGCGAAGTCCCCCGGATTCCAGGTCGTAGCGGTCGCCCAGGATCTGAAGGATCTCCTGGCGGATGTGCTGCCTGAAATAGGGTGCGATGCCGCTGTTGGCGTCCATCAGCTCATATTTCAGCCTGACGGGCTCCCTGCTGAACTGCTCGGCCTGGTCCTCGCTGATAAACCCCTGGGTATGCATGCGCATCAGTACCGTGTTTCTCCTTTTCAGGGCCTTTTCAGGGTTCATGCGCGGGTTGTAGAGGGTGTTGGCGGCCAGCATGCCGATGAGGGTGGCCGATTCGGGTATGCTGAGGTTGGCGGAAGGCTTGCTGAAGAACCTCCGGGCCGCCGCCTCTATGCCGTAGACATTCTCGCCGAAGGATACCGTGTTCAGGTACATGTTGAGGATCTCTTCCTTGCTGTAAACCTCTTCGAGCCGTTTGGCGATGAACATCTCCCTGAGCTTGTTCACCGGCAGGCTGATGAAGCCATGGTCGTTGCGCCCGTATAGGTTCTTGGCCAGCTGCTGGCTGATGGTGCTGCCGCCGCCCTGGTCCCTGTCGCCCAAAAGCATCGATTTCACGAAAACCCGGGCCAGGCTGATCACATCCACCCCGTGGTGTTCGAAGAAACGGTTGTCCTCGGTGGCGATAAGCGCCTGCCTTACATAGGGGGAGATGGCCTCGTTGGTGATGCTCTGCCGGTTGACCCGGTAATATTTGCCCATGAGGGTGCCGTCGGATGAAAAGACGAGCGAGGCATTGCTCTGATTCACGTCCTTCAGTTCGGCTTCTTCAGGGAGCCGGCCAAAGGCGCCCAGCCAGACCAGCAGCACAAGCATGGATGCAAGAAATATGGCGATGCCAAACAGCCATAGAAGTAAGAATAAAAGCCTTCGTCTGATGTTCGGGCTTTTCCTTTTCCTCTTCCTGCTTTTGGTGTTTTTCCTGCCCCCGGGGCTCGTCCTTTTCTTTTTTGTTGCCATGCGATGCAAAGATATAACGCGAAGCGATAGATATGGAGAATAACGAACAGCTTTGACTGTTGGTATGATTTTAATATTTTTACCGAAAAACCTGCCCATGGAAAACATCAGCCTGCGGACCGTCGCCCACCAGGGTGCCGGCGGGAAGATCCATCATGATGCCGTCATGCGAATGAAAGCAAGTTTCAGTTTTGACCCGGACTTGTCGGCGGAGCATCCGCGTATTATCTTTTTCCTTACGGGAGGGTCGGAGGCGGCCGCCCTGCGCCTGCTCGATGCTTCAAAGTTCCAGTTGTTGGTCGCTTACGGACGGTCTAATGCGTTTGCATCGGCCATGGAGGTGAAGGCATACAGCCTGCAGCAAGGCTATCGCAATGTGCTGCTGTCGCTTGATGATGAGCAGGACAGGAAGAAGTACATGAGTTATCTTTCCATCTTCCGTGCCCTGGAAAGGCTCAATGGGAAGAGGCTGGGCCTTCTGGGGGAGGTGTCGGACTGGCTGGTAGCCTCGAGCATCGACGGGGCTCTGCTGAAGGAAAAACTCGGCATAGCGCTGGTCAGGATCCCCTGGCGGGATGCGGGCGACTTTCGCGGCTATGATCCTGATCATGGTTTTCTGGGGAAATACGATCAGGGCGCGAAGCTGAATATTGAGGATGCAGGCAGGGTTGAAAGCATGCTGAAGGACCTTATCATGAGTCGGCGCCTGGATGCGATCACTGTTGAATGTTTTTCGCTGGTGCAGGAACATGGGGTCACCGCATGCCTGGGCCTGTCGTTCCTGAACGACCTGGATATCCCGGCGGGCTGTGAAGGGGATCTCTGCAGCATTGCAGGGATGATGGTGGCACGGGAGGTTCTGGGTGCCATCCCCTGGATGGCGAACGTGGCAGGGATAAAGGACAGCGAGGTTCTCTTGGCGCACTGCACGGCCCCGACAAGTATATTGTCGGGCTATGAGGTGGATACGCATTATGAAACGGGAAAGGGAACGGCAGTGAAAGGCAGCCTTGATGCTGCGGAGGTGACCATATTCAGGCTGGGCAACAGGCTCGACAAGCTGTTTTATGCCCATGGGAAAGTGGTTGATGGCATGTATGAAAAACATGCCTGCCGGACACAGCTTTATGTGGAGTTCGATCCTTGGGTGATACGGAAGTTGAAGGAAAATCCGCTGGGGAATCATCATCTGATACTTCCGGGGGATCATACTAAGATCTTTTCTGTACTTGAGAACATACTTAAGGATTGAATGATTGGGTGATTTAAGATTGCATGTCAGATGTTTGATATTTGATTTCAGCAACACATCAGAAATTCCAAACCAGAAATCAGATATGCCATCAAATATCACCAGATCACCCAATCTTATATCGTCCAATCTACTGAACGATCCCCAGCGGCTCCGTCTCCTCCCACACCCCGCGGGTGAAGTCGGGCACTTTCACCGAGTTGCTCCTGTCACCGGCCGATAATTCGCTAAGCTCAACGATCGACGACCATGCGGCGGCATCGTAAACATCCTGGTCGAGGGGCAGCCCTTCGCGCAGGCACTGGATGAGCCGCCAGTCCATGATAAAGTCCATACCTCCGTGACCGCCAACCTCACGGGCTTTCTCGCCTACTTTCCTTGCCAGCGGGTGCTCATATTCATTGATCAGTTTGTCATACCTTTCCGTGTCGAGCCAGGAGTGTGCATCGGGCTCCAGGGCGATACGCCTGTCGGGCCATTTCTGCGCAATGCCTTTGGTGCCGCTCAGCAGGTGGATGCGGCTGTATGGCCTTGGACTGGTGGTGTCGTGCTGCACCATGATGGTCTTGCCCCTGCTGGTGCGGATGAGCGTGGTGCTCATGTCGCCCAGCTCATAATGCTGCCTCGCTTCCGACGAATCCTTCCCGAAGGTGTTTTCGGCATACAGCGTCATCCCTTCCTGGTCGGTCGACATGGAAGTCAGGTATTCAAACCTGTCGCCCCTGTTGATGCCCATGATCTGTGCCACGGGGCCCAGTCCGTGGGTAGGGTAGAGGTTGCCGGTATGGCTTTTGCTCCACTGCAGGCGCCACATGCCCTGGTAGCCGTTCTCCTTCTCGAATTTCAGCCAGCGCAGGTCGTGGATGTAGGCACATTCGGCGTGCATGATATCGCCGAAGACGCCGTTCCTGGCCATGTTGAGGGTGGCCAGCTCAAAGAAATCGTAGCAGCAGTTCTCGAGCATCATGCAGTGGCGTTGCGTCTGCTCGGCCGTGTCGACCAGTTGCCAGCATTCGTCGATGGTCATGGCCGCCGGCACCTCGATGGCAGCATGCTTGCCCTGCTGCATGGCATATACGGCGTTAGGCGTATGGTAACGCCAGGGTGTGCAGGCGTATACCAGGTCTACGTCGTCGCGCTCACATAATTTCTCCCAGTGGTCTTCCGCGTGATGTCGCCCGGCATCTGGGTGCGCACGATGGCCAGCCGCTCGGCCACCATGAAATCGCGCAGCAGCCTTTCCACGGCCCCCATGCCGCGCATGCCGAGTCCGATAAGACCGATGCGCACGCTTTCCAGGGGTTCGGTGCGCAGGCCCATTACGGACTTCTGACCCGGCTTTGGAAGGGGGGTCGACAAATGTCCTTCGATCTCTTTTCCAATGTTTGCCAGCCCCGGAAGGGCGATGCCGAGCCCTGCCAGACCGGCAGCGGCGCCTTTGAGGAAGTTTCTGCGGTTTGTCATAGGTCGTATTTTGAATGATGGATAAAATTAAGAAAAAATCAGGGTTGCCAACCTTATTAGGGTTGGCAACCCTCCTAAACCTTCTTCATCTTCCACCTCCCTCGCCTGAATAGCATCACCGCCAGGATGGTCATCACCGTTTCGGCACTGAGGATGGCGAAATATACACCATACTCCCTGAAGCCCATGGCCAGTGCCAGGGTATAGGCCAGCGGTGTCTCCAGCAGCCAGAAGGCAAAGAAGTTGATCCATGTCGGCGTGCTGGTGTCGCCGGCACCGTTGAAGGCTTGTATCATCACCATGCCCAGGCCGTAAGCGATGAACCCGAAACTGATGATACGGAGCCCGGTGGCCCCGGACGCGATCACCCCCGGATCGTTAATGAACAGGCCTATGAAGTATTCCGGCCAAAGCGCAAAGATGGTCCCTAAACTGCCCAACAGTACCATATTGACCAGGGCGGTGACCCACACGGCGCGCTCGGCCCTTTCGGGCTGGTCGGCGCCCAGGTTCTGCCCCACAAGTGTTGCAGCAGCGTTGCTGATACCCCACGACGGCAACAGGGAGAAAATGATGAT
>CAZHYA010000010.1:11205-13040 GCA_964536525.1 uncultured Bacteroidales bacterium
GCGTATTGCGATGGTATAACCTGCCAGCACTTCATTGCCGAAGACCGACAATATCCTCACCATCCATATCCAGCTTGCCGTGGCGATGAGTGTTTGCATGATGCCGCCGGCGGAGATGCGTAAGATCTCCTTCACCACCCCGACATTTACGATGAGGCTGGCACGGCTGAGCCTGATCCTGTGCCGGCGTCCGAAAAGCAGGTAAAGCTGGTAAACCACGGCAATGCCCCTGCCAATGTTGGTGGCTATGGCCGCCCCTGTTACGCCGAGTTCGGGGAAAGGCCCCAGGCCGAAGATGAGGCAGGGGTCGAGGATGATGTTCAGCGTGTTGGCGATGATCAGCACCCGCATGGAGATGGCCGCATCGCCGGCGCTCCTGAAAACGGCATTGATGATGAACAGCAGCATGATCGCCGTGTTGCCTCCCAGCATCCAGGCCGTATAACCCGACATCTCAGCCGCAACATCGGCCGATAAGCCCATGAGCATCAACAGGTCGGTGGCGAAGAACCATCCTGTCCAGGCGATGAGAAGTGAGATGCCCAGGCCGGTGATGATCGACTGGAAAGCCACTACTGCAGCCTGTCCGGGTTTTTTTTCGCCGATCCTGCGCGATACCAGTGCAGTGGTGGCCATACTTAACCCGACAGCGATCGCATACACGATCGTGATGAGCGATTCCGTGATCCCGACCGTGGCGACGGCATCGGGGCCCAGCTTCGACACGAAAAAGATGTCGACAACCGCAAAGATCGATTCCATAAGCATCTCCAGCACCATGGGCACCGAAAGCAAAAGGATCGCCCTCCCCAGCTTGCCTGTGGTGAAGTCCTGTTCGGTGCCGCTGACCGACTCCCAGATGTCGCGCAGTAGTTGTTTCAACGCTCCTGTCTTCGATTTGTATTGCGAAGATAGAGATGAAGAAGAATATATTTGTTTATTCATATCGTTTTCGTTTGAAATGTTTAACCCTCAGTTTTTTTCTGTTTTTTCCCGGTGACCCGGCAAACGGGTGAAGAGCGGTTGCAGATAGCACCGCACAAATGTTGGTAATCCTTGTTGTTTTCATGACATTAATGATTTGGTGAATAAATAAATGCACAGGAACAACTCCTGTTGTGATCTGTCGATAAGGGGAATTGATTCGCGGTTCAGGAAGAATATCCGGACATTACCCCAGGCAGGGCACAATGAAAATATTGAAGAGAATCGTTGCCATAACGCTTCCTGTTTTGAATCGAAGCAAAAATAATGGATTTTTATATATTGTTGGAAAACCAATGTGAAATGGTGAAATTTAGAATGGTTCCGGATAAAATGCAGGGAGGTATTCCTGTGATTTCCAAGCGGCATGGTCAGGTGTGATGGATTTTTTTTTGTAAACTTGCAGCGCCATAAACTTTTAAAAGCCTCAGTTGTTTAACAACTGTACTCATATTATTAAGTAATGACAGAAGAGCAAAAGATCACTTTTTTCAGAAAATGGTGGATATCGCTGAGGCCATTTTCCTTCCCGGCCTCCACCATGCCCGTGGTGTTCGGTACCGTGCTGGCATTTGTATACGGGAGTGGGGTATTCAACGTCTGGTATTTTCTGCTGGCCTTTTTCGGCATGGTCTTTCTTCATGCAGGAGCCAATGTCCTTAACGATATCATCGACTATAAGAAAGGCCTCGACAAGGTTCCTGCTCCTGTGAGCGGAGGGGTTGTCAGGAGGCTGATATCCATCAGGGAGGCCAGGGTGGCAAGCAGCATCCTGTTCATCGTGGGGAGTGCATTCGGATTCCGGCTGGCATTCCTCACCGACCCCATGCTGATGCTGATCGGGATACCAG
>CAZHYA010000010.1:13050-20552 GCA_964536525.1 uncultured Bacteroidales bacterium
TATCATCGGCATCATATATTCCCTGGGCGGAAAAGTGGCACTTAAATATCATGCATTAGGCGACCTGGCCGTATTCCTGAATTTTGGCACGCTCGGCGCCCTGGGTGCCTGGTTTGTCCAGACCGGCACCTTCTCATGGATCCCGGTGATATGGGCCCTGCCCATGTCGATGCTGGTGATCGGCATCCTGCACGCCAATAACTGGCGCGACATCAAGTCCGACCGTGAGGGCAATATTCATACCATCGCCTCCATGCTGGGCGACAGGGCCTCGCTGAGGTATTACGGGTACCTGATCTTCGGCCCCTTCTTTGTGGTCCTGGGGCTGATCATCCTGCCGTATTTTGCATTTCCTGAGGTCACTTTCATGCCCTTCACCTTCGCGATCGTGATCCTTTCCCTGCCCATGGCACTGAAGCTCTGGCAGAAGGCCCTGAACCGCAGGGAACCGAAGAATCCAATCGACTTCATCGCCCTCGACGGCGCTACAGCCCAGTTCAACCTGGTGTTCGGACTGCTCTGTACCATCGCACTCGTGCTCGAGGCCGTGATCAGGATATGGAAATAATAGATCGCCAGCCATCAGAAAATATGAAGGGTGATCAACTATGGTGGGTTACCCTTTTTGCTGTGGCACTGTTCACGGTGATGTTCACCATCAGGCAGGCAGGGGCCTTCGACTTCTGGTACTGGATGAGCAGCAACCTCCTTTTGTTGCTGACCCTGGTGTTTATTCTCGACCGGGGGAATGCCCGTGAGATCCGAAGGGACCTCGGGACGAATATCACGCGAAAACTATTAACAGGAATTCTGGCCGCGGCCATCCTCTTCCTGGTCTTTTATGTTGGCAATATCTTCATCCGGTTTTTATTTGAAAAGGCCGGCGAGGGCATACAGAACGTTTATTCCTTTAAGCAGGATGCCGACCCTCTCCGCATCGGACTGCTGATGCTGCTTGTCATCGGACCCGGAGAGGAACTTTTCTGGCGGGGATACCTGCAGCGCAGGCTGGGGACCAGATATGGGAAATGGGCCGGCTTCGTCATGGCCACGACGCTCTATACCGTCGTACACATCGCCACCGGCAACATGGTGCTGGTCCTCGCCGCCCTGGTCTGCGGACTCTTCTGGGGCTGGCTCTACCTTCGTTACCGCAGCATGATCATCAACGTGGTGAGCCATACGGTTTGGGATATCGGAGTGTTTCTGCTTCTGCCCTTCTCCTCCTGATTTTAAGCAATGGATGCCGGTCTTTTATTGTTTCAGGATCAGTGTGCCCGCAGAATACCCGGTGGCAGGGTCGCTGAGTCGCAGTAAATACTGACCTGCCGGGATGGATGAAATGTCGAGTTTTCCAATGGAAGGAGCGTTGCCGCTGAGCAGGATGCGGCCATACATATCGATCATCTGGTATGTTGTTGCATTGCCGGCATCCGGGAATTCGAAACGGATGTAATCACCGGCAGGCACGGGGTAGGCCTTCAGGGTGCTTTCTGCCCTTCTGTGTTCCGCCGTAGCGGTCATGGTGCCGGTGGCCATGCCGGCAAGAAAGTTGCTGTAATCCTGTGTACTGTGTATGGTGTCGTCGCCGAAGGCGAGTTCATACTGGAACATTCCCGAAAGGAAAAGTTCGTCGTTGACATTCTTGCACATGGATTCAATCATGCCCCTTTCGCCCGAGATCTGCTCACCCCAGTCGGGGATGCCATCGGGGGTATAGTGAACGATAAATATTTCCACGGAGCCGCAGCAAAGGGTGTAGTCCAGCGTCAGGTTACTGAAATGTATGTCGTCGAGATAATGCCCCGTGATGTAAAGATCGTTGAGCGGACCGACCGACATCGAGATCAGCTGGTCGCTGCCGGCCCCCTGGCCATGGTCGGCCCATAAAAGATCGCCCCCGGCAGTGTATCTTGTCACAAAGACATCGACATTGAATGCCCCGGCAACGAAGGTGTAGGGGCCTAAATTGAGTTGCCCGGCAAAGTTGCCAGTGAAATAGATGTTGTCTTGTCCGTCGAAAGCAGCGTAGGATCCGGCACTGAGCTCATTGCCGTCGAGCTGTACCGCATACTGAAGCGCTCCGCTGTTGTCGAGTTTTGCCATGAACACACCGGTGGGGTTGGAGGTCGTAAGCAGGGTGTCACCGATCATGATATCGAAGAAAAAGGAACCCGTGAACACAATGTTGCCGTCTGTATCGCAGGAAATGCTGTAGGAGAGGTCGCTCGATGAGCCGCCGGCCTGCCGGAGCCAGATGCGATTGCCGGAAGCATCATATTTGGCCAGGAAAATGTCCGACCCACCCGCTGCATAAAGCATGGTGTCGCCAAATGATATGGAGTCGTAATAGTGCCCGGTAATGATCATGTTCCCAAAGGGATCCGTATCAACGGCATTGACGTAATCCGTCTTGGGGCTCCCGATATGTTTTGCCCAGAGAAAGTTACCGTCGGTGCCGTAACGGGCCAAATAGATGTCTTTGCTGCCCATGCTTGTGAAGGCCTCCGAACCGATCACCGTATTGCCGTAAAATGTGCCGATCGTAAATATGCCTTCGTCATTCACCGACAGGCCATGGATGTAGTCAAAGTCTTCCCCTCCGTCGCTTCTCAGTCTCAGTAATTCCCCCTGGGCATTGTATTTGGCTATGAAAATGTCGGTACCGCCCGCAGAAATAACACTTTCATCGCCAAAGCCGGCTGTTTCCATGAAGCTTCCGGCGAAATAAAGATTCCCGTCCGCATCGGCGTCGAGCAGGCTGTTGGTCTCACCGTAGAACGGATGTCCGCAAACCTCTGTCCATTCAAAGCTTTGCTGGCCGTACATGTTAAATGCACTTATCAGGAGGCCTGATATAATGATCAGTTTTTTCATGTTGCTAAATATGTTGATACAAAGATATGTATTTATTTTCAGACATCACACCGGCAGGCGATGGCATCCTGGTCGATCTCAACAGTTCAATTGATGATATTTCACTATTTTTATGGAACAATAGCCTGTTTTTGGTGTTATTAGCTATAAATCTGAACAGATGGGTGGAAGCGACTTCCTGCATGACCTTGGACTATATCCCGTTAAGGTAAGCAGCAATAAGGAAATAGCAAAAGGTGTATTTGTGCTATCCTACCCCCGGGGGCATTCGTTCACCGCGGGTCAGGTGGTGGGCATCTCCGACAGGAGTGACGGGAAACCCCGATTGTACAGTATCGCCAGCGGCAACGGGGAGCAGATGATCAGCTTGTTATACAATATCAAGCCGGGAGGGCATCTGAGCCCAAACCTGGCCGCACTGCGGAGCGGCGACCGCTTATATGTTTCGGCACCTTTCGGTTCTTTTCACGGAACCGATAAGCCTGCCGTTTTCATCGCCTCCGGCACCGGCATAGCCCCTTTCATTTCCATGCTCAGGTCGGGCCTTTACAGGGACAAGATCCTTATACACGGCGGCAGGACGCTCGATTCTTTCTATTTCAGTGAGGAGATCAACCAGTTGCTGGGTGGCGAAAATTACATCAGGTGCTGTTCGCAGGAAAAGGGCGATGGCGTTTATGAGGGAAGGCTCACGAACTACCTTCAGGAGCATAAAGGGCTGGACCGAAGCAGGAAATATTACCTTTGTGGCCTGGCAGAGATGGTGGTGGAAACGCGCGACCTGCTCATCGCCAAAGGCATCCCTTACGAAAACATTGTTGCTGAAATATATTTCTGATGGAAAAGCAGGCACTTCTGGGAAAAACAAAAGCCGAAATGCAGGAGATCACCGGGGGGCTTGGACTCCCGCGTTTTACGGCCGCACAGCTGACGGAATGGATCTATGGCAAGCGTGTTCCTTCCTTCGAAGTGATGACGAACCTCTCGAAGAATGCCCGTGAGCTGCTTTCAGGCAAGTACACCATTGGGAATATCCCTCATGTCAGGGTGCAGGAGTCGGCCGATGGTACAAAAAAGTATCTGTTCCCTTCAGCCGGGGGCAACTTTATCGAAGCGGCCTACATCCCGGAGGAGAAGAGGAATACGCTTTGCATCTCCACACAGGCCGGGTGTAAGATGGGCTGCCTGTTCTGTATGACCGGCAAGCAGGGATTCCAGGCCAACCTGAGCCCGGGCGAGATCGTAAACCAGCTCTGGAGCCTGCCGGAAAGGGAAGAGGTGAGCAACCTGGTATTCATGGGCATGGGTGAACCTTTCGACAATATGGACAATCTGATGAAGTCGCTGGAGGTGCTCACCGCGCCATGGGGCATGGGCATCAGCCCGAAAAAGATCACGGTTTCCACCATCGGCATCATCCCGGCCATGAGCAGGTTCATCGACGAGAGCGAATGCCACCTGGCCGTCAGTTTACACACGCCCTTCGAAGATGAACGGAAAAAACTCATGCCCATAGAGCACGTCTACCCGCTAAGAGAGATCATCAGCCTGCTTAAGTCATACGATTTCCCGCGACAGAGAAGGGTATCGTTCGAGTATATCATGTTCAGGGGGCTTAACGACACCCGAAAACATGTCAACGAACTGGTCCGCTTGATGCACGGGCTGAAGGCCCGCATCAACCTCATCAGGTTCCATCCCGTTCCCGGCACCCCGCTCGAAGGCTCCGACGACCAGACCATCTTCGAATTCAAAGACGCCCTGAACGCAAAAGGCGTCACCACGACCATCCGCGCCAGCCGGGGGCTGGATATCGCAGCCGCCTGCGGATTGCTTTCAACGAAAGAACTCCTGAAAAAATCCGGGGATAGTGATTATTGATGCCGGATGTCCCGAAAAACCAGAAATCGGGACCGGATACCAGATGCCGGATCCCAGATCCCAGTTCCTGTATAATTCATATATCAGAGATCAAGAATCAGATTTCCCACTATTCTTTCTGATACCCGAACTTATATACGAGTCCCAAACCAAAGGTTTGCTTGAACTGTGTCCTTGGTCCGGTATTGCCGTCCTTGTCGGTGATGTTGATGTCGTGGTCGTAGATCAGGCTGGTGGTCAGCTGGGCCGAAAGCCACTTGTTCACCGTGAAATTAAAATAGTTGTCCCAGTAAACATCGATATTCTGCGGATCTTCGAGGTAATTCGAGAATAATTCGAGGTTGGTCTGGAAATCGACATTTTTCACAATCGTTACCGTGTAGGAGAACTTCAGGTTGAAACCGAGCTCATGTCTGAATGTACTCCCGTTTTTGACCAGGATCAGGGTGCTGTCGTTGATCTGTTCGTATTCTGCAGGGTCAACGCCATATTCACCGGCATCGGCCAGGCGCTGATCCTGAACGATGGTGAGCCTGTAAGTTGCGGGGGAGAGGATAAGCTGCAGGTTGTCGTTTGGCTTATAGGTAAAGCCTAAACCCAATGTTGCGTAAGCGGGGGCCAGCCATTTTGAATTATACACGGAATCATTGTCTTCGGGAAATCCCTTATCGAACTGTGTCCTGAAACCACCGGTGAGCGAATAATACCAGTGCTTGGCCAGTTCATAGCCGAAGTTGGATGTGAATTCGAGCTTATCGTCGCTTTTTTTCCTGTCCTCATCTTTTTCCTTATACATGCCATAGGCCATGATCAGGTTGTTGGTCCAGAGGTATTTATCCTTCTGGTAATCCGCGTGGAAATTTACCAGCCCGTTCATTGAAAATGAACTAACGCCGCCCGACGACCAGTTCACCAGGGCCGTTTGCCCGAAAGTAAGCGATGCGTCGCCCCCAAACTTCCAGTATTTTACAGAATCAGCAGGGTTCTGTGCATTTACCGTAATTGCTGCAAGAAAAATCAGCATTCCTGTAAGAGTGAAAAATTTCTTCATGTCACAAGTTTTAGGTTAATTTTTACATAACAATTGGTTGTGCGTTTGGTTTGCAAAGATAGCAAATTAGGCGATAGGCAATAGGCGATGGGCTATCGGTTTGAGGCTGTGGGGATCATTTATAATGGATGATCACGTCGAGGGCGCCCTGCCCGTAATCCGCCAGGCTCGCGCTGTGGTTTTCGAGGTTCTCATAGTCTTTCAGCTTTTTGATGATGGCATTCTTCAGCACTCCGTTGCCGACGCCGTGGATATAAGTGATCTTGTTGAAGTTGTTTGCTATGGCGCTCTCGAGGGTTTTCTCGAAGTGCCTCATCTGGAGCAGGAACATGTCGTGGCTGTTCAGCCCTGCAATGTTGTCAACGATCTCTCCGATGTGGAGGTCTACCACAGCCGTGTGCGGCCCGACCGCATATTTACCGATAAGGGTTTCCTTTTTGTGCGGTGTGGCTTCTGTCTCAACAACTTCCTCTTCCTGCTTCACGGCTTGCTTCTTTCCCGGGATCTTTTTACAGGCCTTAAACTCTACAAGCCTGTATATGACCGCTTTTTCAGATAACAGCCCTGATCCCTGATAACTGCCTTCCTGGCTGAACTTTGCCGCCTTGATATGAAAACCTGCACTTACAGGTATGTAGGCCCCTTCTTCCGAATGGATGAAGACCTGCACAATGCCGTCGGTCCAGCCCGGAAGGCCATCTCTGCTTACCGTTTCAATCAGCGCTGATGAGCCTGCCTCAACCGATCCGTAGTCAAAACCAAAATAATCCTCTTCATCATCCAGCAGGAGCATATTGTAAAGGCCAAGCGATTCGCCGGCCCCGGGTCTTACTTTCCCGGAACGTTCTTCACCTTGCGCGTTGGGCGATCCCTTTCCGGTTTTGCTGAGGTCGACATTAAAATCCTCTGAAAACATCTTCCCTGCCTTACTCTCATGTTCCATGCTGATGATATCGCCGGTGGCAGTCGGCAGCTCGAACCCATCCTCAGTGGCAACATAAACAAGGCTTCCGCTGATGATCCTGCTGATCACCCCTCCGCCCTTCTCATTCAGGAATTTTACCTTATCGCCAACCTTGAATTTCATGATCGTATTTTTTGCAAAGTTAACCCGATTATCAGTTCATTTACCTGCAGGCCGATGGGCGTTGTTATTTATATGGGTTTATAAATAACATATATATTGTTTTTAAATACCAGCTTTTGATTAGCTTTGCTGTAAAGAAACCCTGAAATGATGAAGACCGGCTATTATTTGTTCATACTTTTCTTTACACTGGCTTTTCAGGCATTCCCGCAGCATACACCCGACACGTTGATCGACCTCCGGACCGTCGAGATCGTTGGGATCGATGATGCCGGCAGGGCCTATCGCATCGATCATATCGATAACATCAGCATTGCGCGTTTGCCGGCACGGGATATCGGAGGGATGATGCGCAGCATACCAAACGTGAATGGCATCCGCAAGGGAGGCGGGGTGCTGGATCCTGTGGTGCGGGGCTTCAAATACAGCCAGCTGAACGTGCAGCTTAACAGCGGTCATAAGATCGAAGGGGGATGCCCCAACAGGATGGACCCGGCCACGGCCCATGTCGAGGTGGATGACCTCCTCCGGCTGGAAGTGATCAAGGGGCCCTTTGCCCTAAGGTATGGGCCTAATTTTGGCGGAGTGGTGAACATGAAGACCAGG
>CAZHYA010000011.1:0-5094 GCA_964536525.1 uncultured Bacteroidales bacterium
GCGTCGTCGACCACCAGCCCCAGACAGAGGATCAGCCCGAAAAGAGAGATCATGTTGAGCGTCAACCCCGCCGCGAACATGAACCCCACGGCGGCGACCATCGCCACCGGAATGCCCGCCGCCACCCAGAACGCCGTGCGGGCGTTGAGAAAAAGGAACAGCAGTGCCATCAGCAGGGTATAGGCCAGCATAAGGGGCAGGCGCCAGCGGTAATAAAGCACGATGCCAATGGTCGAGATGAACACCCCGTACCAGAGCCTTGTCTCGGCCAGGGTCCTGAAGGGCGGCCGCTCGAGGCTGATCCACAGGCTCACCGTAAAGGTGATGATGGCGGCCCAGCCAAGGAACAAAAAGATGGCTTTCAGCATATGGAACACCGATCGCTTCGGCGTCATTATGAACAGCAGGGCCAGGATCCAGAAGACCGAGGTCAGCAGCAGGTATGTGGGGTATTCCAGCCAGGTCATGATTTCTTCGTTTTAGTCCTTCCCTTTCCCATCCAGAGGAGATATAGCGTACCAATGAGGATCATGAAGATACCCGTGTAGACCACTGGCAGCCATGGATCGCGCACGAGTTCGATGATGCTGGTTTCCGACCAGCGCCCCCTCCGCTCATCATATCCTGTCTGGTAAACCTTCCAGCCGTCGATCTTTGCAGGCTGGTTCACTTCTATGTAAATATCCTCGTAATCGTCCATGCTCCGGTAAACGCGGATATCGGAACTGTATTTCTTTGGCCTCAGCTGGGTCATGGCCAGCGAAAGCTCGTCGTTGAGTTTCAGGAATGCCGGCGGGAGGGAATGGTTACCGTCCGACACCCAGCCCTTGGCTACTTCCTTTCCCGCATCGCCTGTTACGGTTACGAGCACGGCCCTGACGCCTCCCGGGGTGCCGGTGGTATCGTAAGTTTCACCATATTTTCTGGCATTTTCGATATAGCGGTCGAAAGAAAGCCGGTAACCGTCGAGCATGGCCGTTTGCCCTTCCGCTACCACGGCCAGCTTGCCGCCTTTCTCCAGCTTAAGCGTGTAGTCCCTGTTGCGCATGAGCCCGATTTCGGGAGGATATGCCTCAATGGAAAAATCGAGCAAAAGCATGCCCATGCCCATATCGTATGCCTGTCCGCGGCTGTCGTAGGCCGTCATCACGGGATGGTCTTTCTTCAGTTGCATGCTGAGCCTCCACATGTCGGCCGAACCCAGCGAAGCGGCCACCACCACGATCCAGAGGCCGGTGTGGTTCAGCAGGAAAGCCAGGTTCTTGATGGTGAAATTCTTCAGCCGCCTGATAATGGTAAACCCCAGCACCACAAGAAGGTACATGGCGGTGAGGAGGTAAGGCCAGCTGCTGGTAATGTGTGTCAGGCCGAATTTTTCCAGTATGCCCGGGTTTTCCATAACACCCCCCTGCGGGATAAAACCCATGAACAACACCATAAGGGTGAAGATGCTGATGGAAGAGATGGCAGCGGGAACGCTTGACATCCATTTCACCACCGGATGTTTGACGAAGTGATGGATCAGGATGAAATAAATGACAAAAACAATGATGATGGCGATATTTACGGGCCATGCCGGCATGCTGATGCCCCCGCCCGTCAGCATTTCCAGAAGGAAACCGCCGAGCAGGAGGATAAACCCGATAAGGAAACTTTCACGGTATCCCCAGGGGTGTTGCCAGAGTTTTCTGCTGTTGTCTGCTTTTTCTTTATTCATCCATCAGGTGATAACGATGCAAAAGTAATGATTTTGATTTTATTTAAGTATTTCATTACTTGATTTGTTGTTTTTTGACCTCCGGATCATGATCAGCTGGAAGATGGCATAAAAGTAATGTGCCCATACTCCGGTAAGCATGATAATAAGCGTAATGATCATCCATAAGGGCGCGATAGGGGTCCAGAGTTCCCTCACCGGACCTTCTGCTTTTAACAGTTTCTTTGGGATGGCCCAATTGATGCTTCCCGTCACTTCCACATTGCCGTAGTCAGCATGATCTTCCAGCCTTGCCATAACGACGATATTACCCAGTGTGTCGCCAATGATATGGGCAGGAAATTCGACATATCCTTTGCCATCTTCTTCGAACCATCCGTCGGCGATCTTCATGTTGCTGAACATGCGTGGCACATAGAAATAGATGTCATCATCTGCCAGTGGCTGGTTTTCGTCATTACCCATGACGGTCCCTTCAAAATAGATCAGGCGATCACCATCTTCTTCCAGAAATTGCAATTCAATTCTGACATCTTTCAATGAGATGCGCTCTTCGGTTTCGATATAATCATCATTGCCGTCGAACCTTGCCATGAAATGCATGTAGCCTTCATCATCTTTTGGAAATGCCACGCTCCCTCCGGGGATACTCAAAATCCCCGTTCCTTTATGATCGCTGACAGCCTGGCCCAGCGGGAGCATCTCTGCTTCACTGTTGATGAAAAAATGGATTGTTATGCCCTCAACGGGGTATTCGCCATCTTCATTTTCCCCATATGCCTTTACCAGCAGTGATCGGCTCATGTCAGTGTATTTCCAGGTTGTGAATTCCAGATAGATATCGGCAGGTAAAGCCTCCTCACAATAAACATCCGGTTTAAAGGATAATGCAACTGTGAGGAACACCACTATGTATAAAAACATTTTTTTCATGTTGTCAGGATCACAGGTCAGACAATAGGTTATAGGAGTTCTCCCTTTCTGTTTTTCTCTTCCGATACAGGTATTATCGGGATAAAGCGGGCGCCGATCGTAAAGAACAGGCAAAAAGCCGCAATGCCTGCCAATGTCAGGGCCCATTCTACCCACGTCCCCGTGTACGACAGCCAGTCGGGCCGGGCATCCTGTATGGGCAGATACGGTGATTCAAGGGTCGGGACCACGATCAGGTAACGGTTGATCCACAGGGCCACCACCACCACAATGGCAGTTATGGTGATCATGTTTATGGTACGGAGCTTTGGAATACCTACCACGATAAGAGGCATGAGTACGCCGATATAATTCGAGATGATAAATAACAGAAAATAATTGTCCATCAACAATTTGATCAGTTGTTCATCATTTTTCTGCGAGCCATACCATTTTGTCAGGTATTCGCTGAATGTGAAGTAACCAAAAAAAGCGGCAAGGATCAGCATCAGTACTCCAATATTCACAAAATGCTTTCTGGTCAGGTATTTTTCCAACCCGTAAATCTTTCTGAACAGCCACATGGTGATGATGAGCACCCCGGTACCCGAGAAAACCGCGGCAATGACGAAATAGGGACCGAAGATGGTACTGTGCCATCCTGGCTGCAATGTTACGCTGAATATCCATGCCAGTACCGAGTATACGATGATGGCAATGGCGATGACCATAGCTGCCATGATGTCAGTGGCATTGTTCAATCTCCTCTGTTGTTCAGGGGTGCCGGTATAACCCAGTGCAAGGACCCGGTATAGTTTCTTGCGCCAGCCTGGGATACTGAGTTCCCGGAAATCTCGCAGGGCTGCAATGTCCCTCAATACCGAGAGGTAAAGGAAAATGATACAACCGACGATATCTGTAGAGATTGCAATCACGTCCCAGGTAATCGGGGACTGGATGCGGCCAAAAAGTACCAGGTACGGGATTCTTTCGAGCCTTCCGATACATAAAAGTATGTAAAGCGGGCCAATGAGCAGGGCAATGATGGTGATGAATTCCGCCATCCTGATCACGGGTTTTCGCCACGATGTCCGGAACAGGTGCAGCGTCCCCGAGATCAGGGCCCCTGCGTAGCTTATCCCCATGAAAAATATGAAGTTCACAATATAGATCCCCCATACCACATGGTCGCGCATGCCGGTTACAATATGTCCTCTGGTGATCTGAATATAGAGAGCGTAAACACCCCATAAAATCAATATGGAAAGCGAGATGATCCAGATGATGGACCTTGTTTTTGGCCGTTCGACCTGCGATCTGAATTCCCTGAGTTTTTCAAAACTTGCTGATGCACTTGGGTCTTCCATGTCCTACTCCCTCGTTTTTGCGTATGGTGTATCCTTGTACCTTTCCCTGATTTCTTCGTCAAGGCTTTCGTATCCCCTATCGACAGGGAATTGTCTGTTTACCGGGGGCAGGTAATAAACACTCGGCCTGGTTCCGAGGCCTTCAAGGTAACGGTATCCGCTGCGGTCTTTGATGAGCTGGCTGAAGGCAAGGGTCTCGGAACCGTTGGTCACGGCGTCTTCATCGATATCGCCAAAGTAGATAACCCCCATGGGACATGCAAGAAGACAATACGGCAGTTTATTCTCTCGCAGGCGGTCGGCACAGAAAATGCATTTCGAAACGGTCCCTTCCTGCCCGGGCACGCTGCTCTCGGGATTGTATACGATGGTGCTGTCATATTCATCGTGGTGCTTCCATGAAAAGTTCCTTGCCGAGTAAGGGCAACCGGTCATGCAAAACTTGCAACCAATGCAGCGGTCATGATCTATCAGCACGATCCCGTCGGTTCTTTTATAGGTTGCCCCTACGGGGCAAACGCTGACGCAAAGCGGATTATCGCACTGGAAACAGGGCTTGGGAAACCAGTAGGGGGCCGACTTTTCGGAGTCCTGCATCAGGTAAACCTTCATATATTCGTGGTCTTTGGGCAGATGCTGCCCCTTCTGGCATGCTTCTACACATTTTCTTGCGTTATAGCACCTGGCCAGATCGATGACCATAACGAATTTCCTGCCCGGAATCCCTTCCCTTGCCTGAAGCCGGTACTCCTCCGAAGGAGTGATGTCGGAGGCATCCACCTCAACGAGTTTGCCGTCGGGGGTAAGCAGTTTTACCTTTTCACCCGATTTTGGCTTCCCACTGCAGGAGGATAATAATCCGCCGGCAGTGAACGCCCCAAGACCTGCAAGGAGGCCCTGCCTGATAAATTCCCTTCTTGGATTGTCGTTGTCATTCTTGTTCTTGACCATATGGTGAAGGTGTGGAATTCAGTTAGTGTTTCTCATGCCAGCCATTGAACATGCTCCTGAAGTTACTGAGGGGGGTGGTGCCAATCGTACAGAAGTAGATGTGTACAATCAGGAAAAGTGACACCAGGAAACCAATGATCACATGGA
>CAZHYA010000011.1:5200-8962 GCA_964536525.1 uncultured Bacteroidales bacterium
AGCAGCATCAACCCGGTGATGATCACAACCGGAACAAAAATATACATCACGACAACATAGCTGAACCGCTGGAGTGGATTGAACTTATTGTCCTTTGTGATTTCAAATGGCGGCTTATCTCCCCGGAAGATCCCGTATGCATAATAGGCTGCCTGTTTTTTGACATTTCGGAAATACCCCTTGATCCTGAACAAATATTGCCTGCCATTGGAGGTGGTAAGATTACCGAAGACAAAAAACGCATAACTCAGGGTAAGCGTTATTCCAGCTATATCATGTATGGCAACGGCCAGGTCGAAACGAATAAGCGGGTATTCAGGATCAGAGTATTGCAAACTGATGCCTGTGATAATCAATAACAGGCAGAGCCCGGCATTAAGCCAATGCCATAATCTGACCCAAACAGGATATAAATATACTTTTTCAGTCATGGCTATGTCCTTTTTATGAATATACGAAGGATCGTATGCATGGATATCAATACAATGACAAGACCGAAGAGCACAATACTCAGCCTGTTCAGGTATAGATTCCTGTTGGCACCGATGATATAGACTTCGTCGAGTATAGCTGCATTGGAAAAACCTGCAATGGAGTGTTTATCGGTGAACTGCAATCTGTAAAGCGAGGTAAGGAGCCTTGAATCCCTGGAATGGCATTCCACGCAACGTTTCACTGCATTTTCCTTTGGCTGGACATTATGTGCCACGAGCAGGTCCTCATTGATCTCTGCATGGCATTCGATGCACCGCACTTTAATGAAGTGAAGCCCCTGATTTGGCAGCCAGTCGTGTTTGTCAAGTATATTGGGGTTCTCGAGAGTAGTCAGGAGCTGGTATTTTGATATGTCAGCATGGCAACTCAGGCATATTTCATTATCGTACTGGATGAATTCCTGCATGTTCTCATTCGTACGTGCATTGATTTTGTAGGTATGCGGGTCATGGCACATCCAGCATGTGAATTCCTCTGAATGTTTTGAGGAATGCACACTTTTATGAAACTCCTCGTTGATGCCTTCAAAATTGTATTGCGCATAATTATCATCGCCACCGTGACAATCCATGCATTCGTATTTGGGCTCCATCCGCAGTTCGCCAGGATGAGGGAAGGTGGTATAATCACCCGAATGACAATCAATGCAGCGAAAGCTCCAGTGATTGGATTCGTAAAACAGGGCGGAATCCACGATATGGAAAGGATTCATCCTTTCCCTGACTTCACGCTCTGTCCATTCATTATAATAATGGTAATATTCCTGCCCATGGCACTTCAGGCATAACTGGTTTTCTTCAAGGTTTTCATAAACCCTGCCATTGCTTTCCACAGGATTTTGCGATGCTATTGGCCCGACCAGGACAATTACCGCGATCAAGCACAGTATAGGAACTATGGCCAGGAGTTGCCTTTTCATTTGACAAAAAATTAAAAAAGGTGCCATCAATCACGAATGACACCTTATGTTGGAGTCATTGCTTATTAAAGGGTCCTGAGGTGATTGATGATCGCCCAGCGGTCTTCTTCTTCAGGGATGATCTTTTCGTAATTGGGCATTTCGTCCCGGCCTATGATGGATTTAAAATATAATTCGCCATCGGAATTTGCCTGAAAATCATCGGTTGAAAAGTCCCCGGGATGGGTTTTCAGCTGTTTCGCCTTGGGACCGTCGCCAAGGCCCTGGTTCCCGTGGCATGATTTGCAATGCTTGCTGTAAAGCATTTTTCCGACTTTGGAAAGTTCTGCATCACCCGAATAGGGGTTTTTCATTTTGACATATTTGGAAGGAATTTCCCAGGGTGCTCCTTCATCATCTCCGGGCATAGTAAATGCCATAAAGAGAAAGGCCAGCATTGAAATACTGAAAAGTGCCAGTAGCTTGTTGATCGTTTTAGTTTTCATTTTAATACTTATTATAGGTTGACAAAAGAATTTGTTGTGTTGTCCTCATCAGAAACTCCATAACCTGGTAATGGTGAAACCGAAGAAAAGGTCGCCATTCAGCCAGTCGTTCTGGTTTTCCATCATGGTATACTGGGGTGAAAGATCCGTTGCTGAAGTCACAAAGATCTGGAAGACATGAGTGCTTGTGGCGATCTCCCAGCCGAAACCGAAATTATGTTCCGGCGGGTTTGTAAGCGTGGTGTGTTCCTGGATGTTTTTTATTTTCAGGGGGATCCCATAATTGAAAACGACAGATGATTGTGCGGTGATCCTTGCCCTGCCCGAAAAGGATACCCCGATCTTATCATGTTCCATCAGCGAATCCACACGGTTGATGTGTGAGAAGCTCCCGGCCACCTGAACCGAAAGCCAGTCAGTAAACTTCCTTGCCACGATAAGCTCCGTGAAATACGACAGGCGGTTTGTAAACTTGTAATTCTGTCCGAAATAGGATTCATTCCTGCCGTCAATGCCCATATTGCCATATACCGTAACGGCAACAGGAAATTTATTGTCGCGGGTTTGTTCCAGGATATTGTATTTGATCCTGAAATCCTGCAGTTTCCTGAACTTGGTGGTTCCGAATCCGACAGAAAGCTTGTTGGTGATGCTGTAGTTCACCCCGAGCCGGATATTTGAGGAGCCATAGATCCCGAAAATGTTTGAAATGTTCTCGATCTTGTCGAAACGGTGCTCGATCACGAACTCAAGGGTCTTCGCTGTCGGGATATAAACGCTTTGATGATCGATGATCGTCGGGCAGGCAAATGGGGCCCTTACCGGTTTACTCTTTACCTTGAGGGCTTCGGCCTTGTCTTCCTGGGAAATCAGCATAAAGGGAAGCATCAGCACGAAGGTCATGGCTATGTTCAGTTTTTTCATGCGCTGTTTTTTTTGGTTAGTTGTTCATGGCTCCCTGCCTGATCCATTCCAGCACGATCGCTTCATCGCCAGGATTGGTATAGAATTTCATGGATCCGCTTTTCATGGTGGTATAGAGTAAGCTGGCCTCAGGCGTCACAGTGTCGATAAATGCCCCATCGAACAATGCCCCATAGGCATTACCTGCAGAAAGGTCGGGCGGGGTGTCGCCCGGGCTGTGACATCCCTGGGCGTTGCATCCGCCGTTGAATATGGGGATGATGTCGGCCGAAAAACTCAGTGTTTCAGAAATGGGTTTTTTTTCTGGCTGGATCCATTCGTATTCGCAGGAGGTAAACATGGATCCTGCCATGACCAGAAACAGGAATAGTTTGGTAAATTTCATGTGACTTCGTGTTAAGGTCGTTCATACGAAAAAAGGCTCCAATCTTTACTGAAGCCCTTTTTCGCGTGAACTTCAGGTGGTTACTGAATGGCAGCGATTGAATTTTCAAGAAGTTTCCTGGAATACTTGAAATTGTGTATTCCATGGCTTCTGTCCTCTTCAAGGAATTTGTAGTTATAGAAAGCTCCGGTCTGTGCGTTGGTGTATGTTCCCGGAACATTCAGATAACCGTCTTCCCTCATGAGCCCCTGATCGGTCAGGAGCGCGGCTAATTCTTCCATGAGGCCTTCGATCTCAGCCTGTTTATTTTCGACGTATACCAGTAAGTTGTCGGGATCATCATGACATCCGGAGGTCAGGCATCCGGCAAAGTTAAATTCAGTTGATCCGTGGTAGTCGTACGACATGTTGAAAGTATGACCGCCGGCCTGTGCGCCATAAGCATCGGCCATATGGCAGGTGATACATGCATTGTCGATGTTTGCCGTATGGTATGAGTTCTCATAGCCTGATCCGATCTCATAGGCTCCGCTGATCCCGACGCCGGAGAACAT
>CAZHYA010000011.1:8972-20343 GCA_964536525.1 uncultured Bacteroidales bacterium
TCGGTTGCGGCCCGTGATGCGGCCCCCAGCGATAGCTTACATTTTCGTCAACTACGGTATTTCCTTCGCCCATGGCCGGATAGGGTTCCGTTGCCCGCGACTGGTGGCATTTGGCACAAAGGTTTGAAGTGCCAAGGTCTGTCACCTGTCCACCTTCATAATTGGTAACCGGATCCTTGTACCTGAGTGCCCAGTCGGAGGCCTCATAGGTTTCATGGATCTTATGACAGGTATAACAGTTAATGGGGGTAGGGTCGTTGATGGTAGCGGATGTGGTCGCTTCACCTGTTTCAATGATCTCCCTGAACCCCATGCTGGTGTGACATGGAGCACAGCTTGCAGTGTTGCGTTCGAAATTCCCGCCGGTGGCATGAACAGAGGCTTCCCACTGGATGACCTTGGCGAGAAAACTCTCCCCTGCATTATGGCATTGACCGCATGTAGCCGTCCCGTCCGTGCCGTTGATGCCGTTTTCACCGGCTGGCCCCTCCGGGCCTTCCTTGGTACAGCTGGCGATAATTAAGGCCAGGGCGAGAGCCGGAAGTGACAGTAAAATCGTTAATTGCTTTTTCATAATCCAGATAAGTTGTTTGGTTAATTCCTGGTAGTTTGGCTTGTTGTTGTTTGTTTCGGCAATTTTACTCATACTGTGGACTCCGGAGAAATTTATACCTATGATTTCGGTGTGTGAATTGCTCGTGAACAGCTGAAGATGAATGATACAAAGAGCCCGGATAAACTGATATATATCAATATGTAAATATCAAATTTCTCTAAATGAGTGCTTTGGGGATGAAGGAATCGGGGGCGCCACCACCCGTAAATGGAATAAGTCTAAATATGAATTGAGAAATCCGGGGGTCAGCCGGTCTCACTGATGCGGGTCAGCTCTTTCTTGTCGAGGATCTCAACCATGCTGCCTTCCACCCTGATCAACTGATGGTCCTTGAAGGTTTTCATCACCCTGATCACGTTCTCTTTCGACATGGCAGTCAGATCGGCAAGGTCCTGCCGCGAAACTGTAAGGATGAAAGGATTCCTTCCATATATTTCATCCATGAGGAAAATGAAGGCATCAGCCATACGGCCGTTCATCTGTTTCTGGGTAAGGTTGATGAATTTCTTAAAATTATCGATCGATATCTGGTTGGTTCTCTTTAACAGGTCGCAGGCGAATTCCGAATTGCACTCAATGAGCCCCTCTATGATCTTGGTGTCGACGAGGCAGGCTGTGGTTTCTTCAACAGCCGCGACAGAAAAATGATGAATATAGTCAGTAAAGATCCCCGGGCCGCCAACCATTTGTACCGGTTTGGCAAATGAAAGGATCAGGTTCCTTTTATTCAAACCCTCGATATATAATTTGGCCAGGCCTTCGGTGATGCACGCTACATGGGTGAGGGGTGAACCCTGTTTGAAAATGATCTCTCCCTTATTGAAGGTTACTTCATATCGGTGCTGGTCGACCAGGGCAAGCTCTTCTTCATTCAAAAGGGCAAAGATGTTGTTTCGTCTTCTACAGTTTTTGCAGTTTTTCAAAGGGTCGGTTGGGGGCATCTTGTCGATTTTTTGTACGGTATAGAACAATTACAATTATAGTATTCAGGCTCCTGTTCCTATTTAATCATTATTTTATTATGGGTCCGATGACCGGCCTGAACGATCCTGATCAGGTATAACCCGGGTGGGGTACCTGAGGGGATGCTGATGCGAACCTCATTAAGGCCTTTTTCTGCCATACTGGATTCGAACACGGGTGTTGATCTTCCGTTCATTGAAATGAGATAAATGGCTGTTTCACCTTTTTCAGCGGCATAATATGAAACCATAACATTATCCCGTGCCGGATTTGGAAATAATTCAGGGGCGGGAATCATGGGCTCCGGAATGTATATCGAGGTATTCTCGTCAACTTCCATGGTGCACAGTTTTGTAACGGGTTTGTTTACAGTGAAAGCGCCGTAAAAGATTATCGTCCCGGTACCGGCCTCAGGGGCTGTCCATTCAAATTGCCACTCGGCCGGGTTTGCCGATGAAGCATTGTCCTGCGTCACCGCGGTGTTCCCTGCAACAAGATGGACATTGGGGCCATCAGCCAGCGTGCCGAGCAACCCGCCGGCGGGATCCTGCGGAGAGATCTCGAATCCCTTATCTCCCGTGCCGGGAATGCTGACAGATATGGTATATGTTTCTCCTGGAATATACCCTTCAGCCGGGATATCGGAATATATCCACCCGCTTACCTGGGAGGCACTTCCACCATGGCATTGCGTACAATCCTTACCATCTCCCGGAGAACCGCTATACCCTCCCGGTGAGCCTCCGGGCCATTTTGCATCGCCGCCAAAACTGTATACCAGGGTCAATACGACCAGGGCCAATGGAATGTATAGGACCGAACCTGTTTTCATATTGTTAAAATTAAGTATATTGCTAATTACATCCATGCAAATATACTTTTGAAACAACATGATGCCCGTTTACGATTCTTATTTGGAATTTCTCCAGATAAGGCAGGCGTGTTTAACCGGTTGATTTACTTGTCAGTAAAGTTCGGAAGTATCCACAAAGATCAGAAATTCCCTGATCAGTTCGCCATGCATGCGAAGGATCACGGCAAAGGGCACCGATAGTTTGGTGTCGTTATGGCGGGTGTAGTTCACCATGCCGGTAACAAAGCGGGTATCGCCGATCTTCCAATCCTCGAGGCGGTCGTGGCGGATGGCCTTGATGCTGCCATAGAAGTTATCGAGGAAGCCCGTGATGGCCTCACGCCCCTTTACCGGGGGAATGTTGGCAAAGCGAAAAATGGCATCCTCCGTCATCATGGCCGCCAGGGCTGCCCCGTTCATGCCGTCGACCACGGCGTACATCTCTTTGATATAATTGTCGGTGTTCATTGGATCAAATAATTATGTTACGTTTCATTAACATATGGAACAGGCCAATGTTCAGCAGAAATTAAAAAAGCCCCGCCTTGTGGGCGGGGCTTACCAAATGAAGCCGGCTAACTTATGGCCAGCCGGGCTGTTATGAATCGTCCGCTTTTTAATTTTGCTTCAATAAGATAAAGCCCGGGTTTCATCCCCTGCAGGGAAATCCTTTGTGTTTCCTGCCCTGCCGATCGCACGTACTGCTCCCTCATCAAACGGCCGTCCATGGAATAGATCCGGACAGATTGCACTTCATGCTCCGATCGTATCCAGACCTTGTCGTTAGCCGGATTGGGATGGATCTTCAGTTCGCTTATTTCCGGTTCCGATATCCCCACCGGGAAATTGTAATCGGCCAGGTATACAACGACATACTCCGGAAATTCATCAAAGTTGCTGATGCTTATCACGGGTATCTTGATCCCGTTGGCATACCAGCTGTGGCTCACATCGGTGAAACTACCCGTGAAAACCCATCCGGTGCCGAAATCCATCCACATGTACGAAACGGTCGTGGTGGTCACCCTCAACACATTGTCCCAGTTTCCTTCCGGTGTGACAATGCTGCCCCAGGCATCCGCTTCCACATGCACACTCCCCGAATCACGCATGAAATACCCCCCTGCAGAAACATTCCACATCAGGTATTCATAAGTGTCGCTGAACTCGTCTCCATATGCAAAGGGGAATTCGATAGCAGTGAGTTGGTTGGTGTAACCATTGAAAGAGGTGTTGCCCGATTCATAATATCCCAGTCCTAGCAGTGTCTGTCCGGTTCCGGACATTGAATAATATACATAAGGGCCATCGCTTCCCTCACTGTTCTTTGTGCAGAGATTAGCCCCTGAAACGGCCGATGAGTCGGCAAAGGGTGTTCCGGCAGGATCGACACAGAGGGCCGGGGTCCCTTCGATGAAAGTCCCGTTGGGGATGGTACCGAAATCCCAGCTGACCCCTGCTCCGTCGGGACCGGGGTTGATGCCCGTAACGCCATCATATGTATCGTTGCGGTAGGTATCGCCGGGCTCAAGGTTATAGCTGCCGTTCAGGGTGACCTGCGTAAAGGCTGCCAGCCCGCTGATCAACAGGATCATAATTGTTGTCAATATTTTCATGTCAAATGGTTATTGGGGTTAAAGGGATGATCATTCATTGACCGGGTAAACCTGCCAGTGGGGCTTGCCGAAATGCTTTTCTGTGGCATCGTGTGATGCAAGCATGATGGGAGTACCGCTGACCACAAACTGCCCGGTATCTGTAATAGTGTATTCTATAGTATAAAGGTCGCCACCACCGGGCTCGTACTTGTTGAACACGATCTTGTTTTCGGTCGGTGAGGTCCACAGGTTGGTGGGATGAAGGCCTTCAACAAGCATTTGGCTGGTGATGTCCGTCATGTCCAGGGTATTAACGTTCAATACTTTTACCTGGATTTCATTGCCAAGGCCCATCTGGAACACCAGGAACTTGCCATCGCGGGTCCAGCAGAGATCAGAAAGATTTACCGTGTTCAGGGGCTGGCTGTACAGTACTTCCTTGTTGCCTCCGAAGGCATCCATGATTATGACCGCATCGTGCGGATGATTGGTGACGATCTCACGGAGTTTCCCGTTGAAAACGATTTTGCTTCCATTTGGTGACCAGGCGGGTTCGTAGGCAGCGATCATTTTGGTGGCCACCTTACACGGGCATTCAATGCCTTCATCCTTGAAAGTAAGTTGCTGGTAACCGCTGCCGTTCTCATTGATCCTGTGGATCTGGTCGTCGGACAGGTTGTTTACGTCCTGTGCGGCGAAAACGATGTTCGGGCCTATGCTGGAAACATCCATCTGCATTACATCAAAATCATTTTCACTGGTCACCTGGAAGAGGTTGTTCCCGGTGGCGCGGTCGCAGGTGTAGATTACCTTGACAAAGGTGCCGCCAGGTTCCTTGCTGGTGATCACCGCCTTCTGGCTCTGGTAGCCCAGCGCCCAGTCCTCAAGACTGATCACGGCAGGTTGTACTTCGGATTTGATCTCCCCGCTTGAAGGGGATACGATGACATAGGCGCTGGTGTTGTTTTGCGCGATGATCAGTGAGTTGTCCTGGTGTACCACAGGAGCAACAGGGTCTTCTTCCTCATCTTTCTGGCAGGCAACGAGTACGCCGACTGCAATGAGCATGATGAATAATTTAAAATTGATCTTTTTCATGGTGATTTTTTTTTATGGGTTATTGATCTTTCCTGATATTCTTGATCAGCTTCAACAATGCTTCTTTTTCCTGCCTTATCTTCTTCTTGATGTCGGCCACGGATTCATTTTCCTTATTTAAATCCTTGTTTTTCCCGTTCCCCGGTTTTTTCCTTTTCATAATGAAAATGCCCGTAATGTTTCGTGAAGCGAATGTATGACGGGCATATCGGCAGGAAAAATTTTTTGGGTAGGCGAAAAGTTATAACCGTGGTTTCAAAAAGTCACAATTTTCGTAAGTGGATGAAAATCAGTAATAAAGGAAGATGGTCATATCTGCATCAGGAAAGGGATGAGCTTGTCGTCGGAGGACAGGTTCAGCTTTTTGCGTAGCCGGTAACGCGTGGTTTTTATGCCCCCTTCCGATTTGAAAGTGATGGCTGCGATTTCCTTGGTGGTGAGATTCAGCTTGAGCAGGGCCGCGGTCTTGATCTCGGTCGGGGTGAGGTCGGGGCAGCGGTCGAGCAGACGCTGGTAAAAGCCTGAATGGATATTTTTGAAGATCCTGTCGAATTCGTTCCAGATATTCTGCTTGGTATGGTTTTCCAGTTCATGGATGATGCCCCTGATCTGTGATGAGAGTTCCGCATTAGTCTCTTCCTTATTGTTCAACCCTTCCAGCTTTTCGATAATGCTGCTGATGGTATCGTTGAAACGGATCATTTCAAGGGCCTTGGAGGCAAGTTCACGGTTTTTCCCTTCAAGTTGCTCCTGCAGCATGCGGTTCTCATTTTCCCTGATCCTGCTTTCCTGTGCGTGGATCACGTTTTCCTGTTCCATGAGCAGGGCGCTCCTTTTCAGGGCCTGTGATTTGTAACGGAAGAGGATGATCAGTAATACAAGTATGGCCAGAAGAGTGAAACTGGAAATGCTAAGGAGCAGGATGTTTTTCTGCTGGATCTTGCCTTCATCCCTTAACCTGGCGATCTTGTGATCCTTTTGCTCCGACTGGAACTTCTGTTCGAATTCTACGAGAAAACGCTCTTTCTCGGCGCTGAAAAGGCTGTCTTCTATTTTCTTGTGTTGTTCCAGTGAATGATAAGCCTGCTCATACATTCCCTTGCGGGAGTAAATATCGGCGAGTATCCTGAAACCGCGGCTCACAAGGTCGGGGTTATGCATTTCGGCGGCAAGCTGCTGCGTATTCATAGCCAGGGCTAAGCCCCGGGGGTCTCCCTGGGCGTCAAGTGCCCTGGCCAGGAGATAATCAGTAATGCACACACCTGTTTTTTCCTCCAGCTCCTCATAACGCTTCCTGGCATCTTCCAGGTGTATAATGGCCTCATCATAATTTTCGAGAAGGATGAGCAAGCCCCCGATGTTGTATTTCGAGCTCGCTATGACGCGGCTGGCATGCAGCGCTTCCCTGATTTCCAGCGATTCGTTATAATAATACAGGGAAGAATCGTAATTTGAAAGATCTTCATAAGCTTTCCCGATCTGGGACATCACGCAAGAAATGCCATAACGGTCATCTATTTCTTTCTTTTGTCGAAGTGCCTCCCTGAAGTAACCGAGTGCTTTTTCGGGATCGTTCCTCAGCAGCATAATGGTGCCGATGGAGCTGTAGGAAGTGGAAGAGATAATCTTATTGGGCACAACCCGCGTGAGTTCCAGAACATCTGTGTAGTGGTTCATGGCGTTGATGTAATCGCCGCGCAATTTGCACATCTCTCCCCTGAAGAATGACAGAAGCACCATGGTTTCCCTGTCGCCGGATCCGTTAAGGGCCGATTCGGCCATGTTAAAGTATTTGTCGGCAAGTTTGTAATCGTCCTTGTAATAATATACCCGCCCCTGCCATAACAGGCTTCGCCCGATCCCGGTCGGGTAATTTTCGCCCGTGGCGATCGTAAATGCTTCCTGGAGGAAACTGAGTGCCTTGTCGTTTTCGATGCTGCAGTATTTTTCCCCCAGGCCAAGAAGTCGGTTTACCTTGACCGTATCGTCCGGCATCGATAGAATCTCATTTTCAGTTTCCTGGCCGGCCGACATGGGCAAGAATGCAATCATCATGATAATGGCCATCAGCCCTGCTTTAAGATTAAAGCCAAACGATGATGTGACCGTTAAACAGAGAAGCACCACAGCTTTACTCATCAGGCTCGTAAAGTTACGGGTTAGGTAAAACAAAAATAGTGATTTTCAGCCAGAAATGAAAGGCTGTGCCGTCAACGGCGAAAAATGAAGCCAATTATTCCGAAAGATCCGGATTGGAAAGGATATCGTCGGGATCGACGATCCCCCTTTTGGCGAGTTTCGAGCGCTCGTCGAGCAGTTTGTTTATCTCTTCATCCGAGAGCCCGGGCTGCCTGAGCATCTCATCGATCCTGGTAACGTCGCCGGGGATCTTTATCTCTTCCTTGGTGGTGTCCTCCTTAAGGTCGAGATCGCCGATGTCGTCGCCCAGCTCCATCTTCAATTGCTCCACCAGACCGGCGATCATCGCCTTCACAGGCTCGCCGAACTTATCGAGCAGCTCCTGCGAAAGCTGCTCCCGCATATTTTCGTAATTGCTCAGCAGAAAATCAAAATTCTGGTAAAAGGTTTTGTCAATTCCATCAATCTCATCAAGGGAGGTCTTCTCCTTCAGCCGTTTGAAAAGCTTGATGAGCAAATCCAGGTTCTCGTTGAATGATCTCTCCTCACTACCCATGGCGCCTTTTTTTTACAAAGTTACAGTATATTTACAAAACGTAACCGTCAACAAATCATTGTCTATCTTTGTACGTTGTTACGTCCTAATCCTTTAAACAATGAAAACACTGTTTTGGTTTACCCTCCTTGTCTCTTTTGCTTCGCTCAACCTTGGCGCGCAGGAGATGAACAGGAAGATCACCGATCCCAAATACGGCACCGAAGTACTGATCGGCTATTGTAACCGTGCTGCTCTTCAGGAAGGCGAATTCGGCGAACATTATACCAGCGAATATGCTGCCTATGTGCCCGGACAGGAATATATCGATAACATCCGGGGCCTGTACGGCGGCCTCGACATCGTGGTGGTGCTCGGTACCTGGTGCAGCGACAGCCGTGAGCAGGTGCCCAGGTTCTTAAAGGTCCTCGATGAGGCCGGGATACAGGCCGACCCGGTGACCCTGATCTGTGTAGATGGCAACAAGACGGCCGGGCAGCTTGATATCGGGCATCTTGGCATCGAACTTGTCCCCACCTTCATCTTTTACCGCGGGGGAGAGGAGATCGGGCGCATCGTTGAAACCCCCGCCACCTCGCTGGAGCAGGATATGTGGGAGGCGATAGGCGCTGGGCGATAGGTCCCGATTCCCGGTTCCCGGGATCGCGGATCCTCGAAAAACAATGAAATCGAAGATTTCTGGTTTTTCGGGACGTTAGGCTGCAGGCGGGTGTAAATAAAAGTTTTACATGAACATTTATTCGACAAAAGGAGAGATCGGGAAGGCCGTGAAGGAAGCACGGGATAAGGGCCTGAAGGTGGGCTTTGTACCCACCATGGGTGCCTTGCACCGGGGGCACCTTTCCCTGCTCAAACGTGCACGCGAAGAGAATGACCTCAGCCTGTGCAGCATATTCGTCAATCCCATACAGTTCAACAACCCTCACGACCTGGAAAAATATCCCCGCAACCCTGAGGCCGATCATCAGATGCTTGAAGAAGCGGGATGCGACATGGTGTTTTCTCCAACGGTGGAGGAGATGTACCCCGAAGGGGAAGTGAAGGAACACTATGATTTCGGCCATCTCAACGAAGTGATGGAAGGGGCCCACAGGCCCGGACACTTCAACGGTGTGGCCGTCGTGGTCAGGAGGCTGTTCGACATCTGCATGCCCCACAGGGCCTACTTCGGCGAAAAGGATTTCCAGCAGCTGATGATCATCAGGTCGCTGGTGGCCATGAATAAACTCCCGGTAGAGATTGTTGGCTGCCCCATCATCAGGGAAGACGACGGCCTGGCCATGAGCTCCCGCAATATGCGGCTTTCGCCTGAAGAACGGGCTATCGCCCCGCGCATCTACGAAACCTTGCTGATGATCAGGGAAGAGGCAGGAAAAAAACCGCTCCGCCATGTCCTGCACCTTGCCGAACGACGCCTGAACGCCCTGCCGGGGATGAAGGTCGAATACCTGCTGATGGCCAATGAGGCCACCCTGCTGCCGGCCCGGAGCTGGATCTCGGCCAGGAACCTGAGGGTTTTTGCTGCGGTGTACCTCGGAGAAGTACGCCTGATCGATAACTTGAAGATATGATTGGCAATCGGTTTTGTTTTTTTGTAATTTTGTGGCGAAATGCAAATAGAAGTACTTAAATCGAAGATACACAGGTGTACCATCACCGAAGCCGACCTGCATTACGTGGGCAGCATTGCCATTGACCTTGACCTGATGGATGCCGCCGGCTTGCTCGAAAATGAAAAAGTCCATATCTACAATATCTCCAACGGTGAACGACTTGAAACATACGTCATAAAAGGCGAAAGGGGAAGCGGCACGATCTCACTGAATGGCGCCGCCGCCCGCAAGGCTGCCGTGGGCGACCTCATCATCATCGTTTCTTATGCCAGCATGACCCTCGAGGAGGCTGCCAACCACAAACCGCTGATCATATTCCCCGACGCAAATAATAAATTGTAAAGCATTGGTAAAGAAGGTCCTGTCTGCTTTTAACTATTTGCTGTTCCTTCTCCTGGGAGGAGTATTTCTCTGGTTGGTATTCAGGAACCTCAACGGCAAAGAGATCATGGAGCAGATCATCCATGCCGACTACCTCTGGATCTTTCTGTGTATGCTGGCCGGCGTCCTTTCGCATGTGGCCCGGGCTGCACGATGGAACCTGCTGATCAGGTCGATGGGGCATCGTACCCGCTTGTCGACAACCTTTTACGCTGTAATGACCGGTTACCTGGCCAATACCGCCGTTCCAAGGCTTGGAGAGGTGACCCGCTGCGGAGTCCTGAGCAAAAAACAAAATATCCCATTTACGGAATTGCTTGGCACGGTGATCGCTGAGCGCATCTTCGACATGATCATCATGCTGCTCATCATCATCCTGGTGATCCTGTTCCAGCTCGACCTGGTCGGGGTGTTTGTCGATAAATATGTATTCAACCCCTTATTCGCCAACTTTGAGAATAACCTCATCCCTGTCGTTTTCATCATCAGCATTTTCGCCCTTTCGCTGTTTGTCCTGATCATGGCATGGAGGATTTACCGCGAGCGGTTGAGGAAGTTTGCCTTCTACCGCAAATTGTCGCATTTCAGCATAGGCATGGTAGAAGGGATAAAGACCATCAAGCGTACACGTAACAAAGGGGCATTCCTCCTTTATACCATAGTCATCTGGGGCCTCTATGCCATGATGATCTACTTCCCGTTCTTCTCCCTTCAGGCCACCGCCCATCTCGAATTCGACGATGCTGTTACGGTAATGAGTATCGGCAGCCTGGGCATCGTGGCCCCCGTGCCGGGAGGTATTGGCACATACCATTTTATTGTCAAGGCCATCCTTTTCGAACTCTACGGCATCGACCAGGCATCGGCAGCCTCATTTGCCACGATCACCCATGCCGCACAAACGATCATGATCATCGTGATTGGCGGATTATCGTTTCTCATGTTATTTTTGCAAAAAAACAGAACTGAAAATGGACCATCTGAAATTCATTGAATCGAAGATATTCAACATGGACAGGAACCTCGACTGGCAGCTAGCCGTGTGGCGGTTCCACGAGCACAGGATCGTGTTCACCAACGGCTGTTTCGATATCCTTCACCTTGGCCATATCGATTACCTGGCCAGGGCGGCCGCCGAGGGTAGCCTGCTGATCGTTGGCCTCAACAGCGATGCATCCGTAAAGCGGATCAAGGGCGACTCGAGGCCTGTCACAGATCAACGTTCAAGGGCCATGGCCCTTGCTGCGATGAGTTTCGTCGGGGCCGTGGTCATATTTGAGGAAGATACGCCATACGAACTTATCAAAATCGTGAAACCTGATGTCCTGGTGAAGGGAAAAGATTATGATCCCAAAGATATCGTCGGGGCCGATATCGTGGCGAACAATGGAGGTAAGGTGGTTACCGTCGACCTTGTTGAAGGGTATTCCACCACCACAATAATAGAAAGGATCAAGGGCCTTTAAGCCAGGATGGCCCGCAAAGCCTGTCGGTCGGTTTCTTCAATGCCTGCCCTAAGAAGATAAGGCCTTTTGGCAATAATTTCCTTACATT
>CAZHYA010000012.1:0-20253 GCA_964536525.1 uncultured Bacteroidales bacterium
GTGCCACTCGGAATCGAACCAAGGACACACGGATTTTCAGTCCGTTGCTCTACCTACTGAGCTATGGCACCCTGTGCGGTTAAGCGAATGCAAAGATAAAACAGAAATTCAATTTATGAAACCTTTTTGTTCATTTTGGCATAAATGGCTGAAAGGCAATGTTTTTTAGTGATCTTCATTGTTAATAAGTATCTCCCATGGGGGCATTTCACGCGTAAATTGCCTACCTTTGCACGAACTTTCAAACCATTCAAGGGCCATATGAACCTCGTGATCGATGTCGGAAACAGCCTTGCGAAGGTGGCGATCTTCGATGAGGATCAGATCATCTTTACGGAACGTCATGCCAGCATCGATCATGCCGTTATTGATAAGTTGCTGGGCCTTTTTCCCCTGGTACGATCATGTATCATCGGTTCGGTGAAAAAGCTTCCGGATGATACCGGTAAATGGTTCCCTGCCGGCGTCCGCCTGCTCATCCCCGGCCCGGAGACCAGGTTTCCGGTAAAACATCAATACAAGACCTTCCATACCCTGGGCATTGATCGCATCGCATCGGTCGTGGCCGCAAATTACCTTTATCCCGGTAAGGATATCCTGGTGATAGAAGCAGGCACCTGCATCACCTGCGACTTTATTGATGCCGGTGGTACTTATCATGGCGGAAGCATCTCTCCGGGTATCAACCTGCGATTCAGGGCCCTGAATACTTTTACCGATAAACTTCCGTTAATAGAGCCAGTAGCGGAAGCGCCGCTCACCGGCGATACCACAGAAACATCCATACAGTCGGGGGTGATCAACGGGGTGAAAGCCGAAATAGAAGGCATTATTGCCAGGTACATGGGCAATTATGAAAATTTAACAATAATTTTAAGCGGTGGCGACAGGGATTATTTTGACAAAATGCTAAAAAATAACATCTTTGCAGTCCCGAACATCGTTTTAACCGGCCTCAATATAATTCTTTCTTTTAATGATAAGAACTAAAGCCGTCTTTTTGATCATCAGCCTCTTATTGCTCACTTTCATTTCGGAAAGGGTACAGGCACAGGCAAGGATCAGTTCGCCATATTCGCGCTATGGCGTCGGGGAGCTCTGGCAGAACAATTACAGCACTACCCTTTCGGGGATGGGCAGCGTAGGGCTGGCCATACGGAGCGACAATTACCTCAACATCAGGAACCCGGCTTCCTATTCCGGCTTTGATTCCACATCCTTTCTGTTCGACATTTCCGGCATGGGTTCCTATACCACCCTCAAAACGACTGAAATTTCTGAAGATGCAGATTACGCATCCCTTGGATATATCCTGTTTGGCACACCGGTCACCAAATGGTGGCGTGCCAGCTTCGGGCTTATCCCCTTCAGTAACGTGGGTTACAGCGTGATAGATGAAAAATTGGTGCCCGAAGTGGGAAATGTGCGCTTTATTTATGAGGGCGACGGAGGACTGAACCAGTTCCATATCGGCAACGCCTTCAGGATCAACGATAATCTTTCAGTCGGCTTCAACTCCTCTTATGTATGGGGAGTGATCGACAGGCGGCGAAGGATCACCTTCCCCGACTCGCTGTTCATGGTAAGTACACGCATTGATAACATCGACCACATATCCGACATCATGTTCGATGTGGGCGTACAGTATTTCATCCCCCTGAAAAACGGCATGGAACTGGGCACGGGGCTTGTCGTGAAACCCGGCATGGACATCAGTACGACAAGAAAATACATTGTGCCGAACTATTTCGGGGGCCACAGCGATATTGCACTCCCCAGGGATACGGTAGCCTACAACCCGTCACAGAAAGGAAACCTGGAATTTCCGATGGGTGTGGGCGGCGGCATCTCCCTGCAAAAAGCTGACCAGTTCCTGGTGAGCATGGATGTAAACTGGAGAAACTGGAAGGAATACCGCTCTTTCGGAAGGAACGATTCACTGCAAAACAGCCTTTCCTTTCACCTCGGCGGTGAATATACCCCCAGGCACAACAGCATCACTTCATATTTCCAGCGACTGAAATACCGGCTTGGATTTCGTTACGAAAATACGTATCTTGAGATCAATAACAGGCCCATTAAAGAGTTTGGTATAAGTTTTGGACTAGGTTTTCCGTTCAAACGCTCAAAATCAATGCTTAACTTTGCATTTGAATTCGGAAACAAAGGAACTGTCGAGGATAAGCTCGTTCAGGAGAATTTTTTTAAATTTACCTTCGGGCTTTCGATATACGAAAAATGGTTTGTGAAGAGTAAATACAGATAGCAATAAAAAATACCATAATGAAAACAAGATTCATTTCTTTTGTGCTGGCCCTGGCCTTTTTTGCGGGCCTCTCCATAACCACCAGATTGTCGGCACAGGAATCAGGGAAATTTGGCGAAACTGCTGAAGACAGCGTTGAATGCATCATGAACCTTTCCCTTTACAACGAATTTTATAAACAATGGAAAAACAGCGGCTATAAAAGCACGGCGGTAAAAGATGCTTACGGCCCATGGAGAAAGGTGGTGAATAAATGTCCCGGTGCAAGGCTCGGCACTTACGTCGACGGGGCCAAGATGCTGACGCATTTCATCAAAAGGGAGAAAGATGCCAAGGCCAAGGATGCCTATATCGACACCCTGATGATGCTTTACGACACCCGCATTGAGCATTTCGACAAGGAAGGATATGTGCTTGGGAGAAAAGGCGTTGATCTTTATACGCTGAGGATGAAGGATTATGAAGAAGCCTATGCCATACTCAGCAGGTCGGTGGAGCTCGAAGGCGATGAGTCATTTCCGGATGTGCTGGTGTTTCTCATGCGCGCCACCAAGAAGATGATCGATGAAAAGAAGCTGTCAGAAGATGTTATTTTCGATAACTACGATGTTTGCAGCAAGATCATCGAATACAACCTCGAAGCCAGTAAAGGTGATGAAGGGAAAACCGCCAACTGGGAAAATGTGAGGGGCAATATCGACCTGATCTTCGAACCTTTTGCCACCTGCGAGGCGATCATCAGCATCTATACGCCTAAATTCAATGAAAACCCCGCTGACCTTAAGATGCTCAAGAAGCTGACAAAGTTGCTCGACCGTAAAAAATGCACCGAAGACAAGCTCTATTTCGATGCAACGGTAAAACTATATGAGCTGGAGCCCTCGCCCGAATCGGCTTACCTCATTGGCAAAATGCTCATGAAAAAACAAAAATACGGCGACGCCATCAATTATTTCAAAGAAGCCGAAAACATCGACGACAGCGATACCCGGGCAGACATTTACCTGTATATCGCAGAATGTTACCGAAGCCTCGACAATTTTTCCTCGGCGAGGGCCTATGCCCTGAAAAGCGCAGAAGAACG
Source organism: uncultured Bacteroidales bacterium (assembly GCA_964536525.1). GTDB lineage: Bacteria > Bacteroidota > Bacteroidia > Bacteroidales > B18-G4 > B18-G4. The sequence goes on from CAZHYA010000012.1 coordinate 3,351, forward strand.
CCCGGGCAGCGGCAACCCCTATATCATGATAGGCGACATGTATGCAGCAAGCACCAAGACCTGCGGATCGACCGAACTTGAGAAAAAAGCCGTTTACTGGGTGGCTGTTGATAAGTATTATAAAGCCAAACAGCTTGACCCGGAAGTTGCCGACGTGGCCAACGACAGGATCCGTGCATATTCGGTATATTTTCCACCAAAGGAAGAAATTTTCTTCAACAACCTGAACGAAGGTGACGAATATACCGTTGAATGCTGGATCAATGAAAAAACCACTGTCAGGGCGGCAAGAACAAATTAACATTATCGAAATTGAAGCCCCCTTCCAAGGACAGCAGGAATTTAATCCCATTCATGAGCATTGTTATGTTGATCATAATAACAATGCTTTTTTCCTGTAAGAACGAACTGAAAGACATTGCCGCCATTGATTTCAACGACACCCTTCCCGATATTTCCGCCAAAAACATTGATTTTACATTCAGCGATTCGGCCAGGGTGCAGGTAAGGCTTACCGGGCCGGTGATGCATGCCTATGAAGGCGATAAATCCTACATGGTCTTCCCCGAGGGTTTCAGGGTTGAATTCTATGATTCGGCGTTCAATATCACGTCAACCATTACCGGCAATTACGGGATACACTACAGGGAAGAACGCATGATGGAGGCCAGGAACAATGTTGTGGTTATCAATTATGAAACGGGGGAAAGGCTTGATACGGAAGAGCTTATATGGGACATGAAGAAAGAACTGATCTTCTCCAACAAATTCGTAAAGATCACCTCCGATAACGGTGTCATGTTCGGCGACGGGCTGGAGGCCGAGCAGGATTTCTCGACGCGGCGTATCATCAATCCTTCGGGCGAGATTGAAGTGGAGGATGAGGAATAATACGGAATACCGGAACCCATGAATAACACGCTGATCATTCTGATTACCCTGCTGTTTTCGGCTTTTTTCTCCGGTATGGAAATTGCCTTTGTGAGTTCGAATAACCTAAAGATCGAGCTTGACAAGAGCAAGGGCCTTATGTCGGGAAGGATCTTTTCGCGATTCAATCGCCACCCCTCACGATTCATTGGAGCGCTTCTGCTGGGCAATAACATTGCCCTGGTCATCTATGGCATTGCCATGGCCACTCTGCTTGAACCCCATATCGTGAACATGCTGCCCGATCATCTGAATTCGGGATTCATCATCCTGATCATCCAGACCATCCTTGCCACCATCATTATCCTGATCACGGCCGAGTTCCTGCCGAAAGTGCTTTTCAGGCAAAACCCCAACGGCATCCTCAACTTTTTCGCCATCCCGGTATTGCTGTTCTATTACCTGTTTTTTCCGGTCATATATCTCTTTACCGGCCTGGCAGCCTGGATGCTCAGGATCTTCTTTGGCATCAGGTCGCACGAGCAAAACTATGTGTTCTCCGTGATCGACCTTACCGACTATATCAGGAATTTCATCCCTGAAAAGCCCGAGGCGGAATATGACGTGGCACAGGAGTTGCAGATGGTGCAGAATGCCCTTGATTTCACCAATGTAAAACTCAAGGCCTGTATGGTTCCCCGCACTGAAATATCGGCCGTGGATGAAAAGGAAACACTCGAAAGCCTCAAAAAAGTATTTATAGATACGGGGTTTTCCAAAATACTCGTTTATAGCGAATCCATAGACAACATCATTGGATATATCCATTCTTCCGACCTTTTCAAGAAACCCAAAGACATAAAATCCATTACCCGCTCAGTTTTTTATGTCCCCGCAACCATGCATGCCAACAACGTACTGTTGATGTTCTTCAAGCAACACAAGAGCATCGCCATTGTAGTGGACGAATTCGGGGGTACAGCCGGCATCGTCACCATGGAAGACATCATGGAAGAGATCTTTGGTGAAATCGACGACGAGTACGATGAAGATGAATTCACCGAAAAGAAGATCGCCGACAATGAATACATCTTATCGGGCCGGCTCGAAATTGACTACCTGAATGAAAAATACGACCTGAACCTTCCTCAGTCAGATGATTATGAGACCATTGCCGGTTTGATCATCAATAATCACGAAAGCATCCCCGAACTCCGTGAGGTGATCACGATTGGAAACCTCTCGTTTACCATCCTGCAGGCCAGCGAAAACCGTATTGAACAGATACACTTAAAAATAGGTTGAATTTGTTCATAGATCCAAATTAAATTTTACCTTTGCAAACTCTTAAAAATACCAAGAAATGGCAGTAATAGGATATATTAGAAAGCACTCTGCAATAGCAGTCATACTGGTTGGGATATCGCTTGTTGCGTTTTTGGTCGGACCTAACCTCATCGACTGGGCGCGTAATGTGCTTGGTTATGCAAGCGGTCCGGGCATGAAAAGGGAAATAGGCGTTGTGAACGGACAGACGATCACGCTGGCAGAATTCGAAGGGCTGACACTCAAGAATGTTGAGCTGCAAAAGCTTAACCAGCAAAAACCCGACCTTACGGCAGAAGAAATATTCAACATCAAGAACCAGACTTTTGATGAGCGCGTGAGGCAGATCATCATGCATGAAGAATATGACAACCTTGGCCTGATCGTTTCACAGGATGAGATGATCGATCAACTGAGGGGACATGACCCACACAGGCTCATCAGGCAATATTTTGTCAATGAAAGAGGCGTTTACGACCCCAACCTCGTCGTGCAGTACATGCAGAATCTTCCGAACATGGACCCCCGCGACAGGGCACAGTGGGAAAATTTCAAGGAATTCATCTACGAAGACCGTCTGAACAGCAAATACCAGTCGCTGGTAAGTAAAAGCTTTCACTATCCTTCGGCGATGGCGGAAATGGATTACCACGACGCTTCGGATATGATCGATGTGCGCTATGTCGGCATCAATTATTCCAATATTGCAGATACGCTTGTGGAAGAATCTACCGACGAGCAATTCCGCAATTATTATGAAGAGGTAAAACATAAATATATCCAGGGCAAGTCGAGAGACATCGAATATGTGGTCTTCGACATTCTTCCTTCAGATGAAGACCTCCGGGCCATTGAGGAAGAAACGATGGAGATCTATAATGAATGGATACATAGCGCTAACCCCGGGCGATATGTGAACAACATTCCCGGCAATGTGTACGACAGCACATGGTATTCGAAGGGTGAACTTTCGCTTTTCATTGATTCGCTTATGTTTGCTGCCGAGCCTGGTACATTTAAAGAACCTTACCAGGAAAATCAGGCATGGCATATGGCCCGGCTCATGGACAGGCAGGTGCGTCCCGATTCGGCGAGTGCCGAACACGTACTTATCGCTTATCAGGGCGCTTTCAGGGCCAATCCTGAAATTAAACGGAGCAGGGAAGAGGCTTCCAGGCTCGCCGACAGCATCCATAATGTGCTAAAACGTGATGTGAGCAAACTGGAAGAGATCGCAATGTCCATGTCTGACGACGCTTCCGTGGCCAACAACAATGGCAATATAGGATGGTTCAGGGATGGCGAAATGGTTTATCCTTTCAATAATGCAGCCATCAATGGCAAGGTTGGCGATGTGGTGCTGGTAGAGACAGCTTTCGGATTCCATGTGATCCATGTGACCGGCCAGACCGAAGAAGATGTGAGGGTAAGGGTTGCTCAGATCGAGGTCCCCATCGAATACAGTTCGGAAACCCACGACAGGTACTATGCTATTGCTGCACGTTTTGCCGGAGAAAATAACACCCTTGAAAAATTCAACGAAGCCGTGATTGAACAGGGCCTGGAAAAACGGGAAGCAAAGTTCGTCAGGGAAATGCAACTGAACCTTCCGTCACTGGAAAATACACGTCAGGTGATCCGCTGGATCTTCTGGGATGACCGCAAGATCGGTGATGTTTCGTCACTGTTCGACCTGGGAGGAAAATTTATTGTGGCTGCATATACCGACGGACGTGAAGAGGGGGTGGCTCCCTTCGAAACGGTCAGGGAGCAGATCGAAAATAACCTGCGCAACGAGCGTAAGGCCGAATATCTGACGGAAAAAATAAGCGCACTTGGCACGAATGATATTTATGCCATCGCCCGCGCATTCAACACCAGTGTCGACAGCCTTTCCGACTTTGCCTTCAACGCGAGGAACATTCCCGGCTTCGGTACCGAAAACGAGGTGGTCGGACAATTCTTTACTTTCGATGAAGGTGAAAACACGGGCATCCTCAAAGGAAATGCCGGATTATTCGTGGCCGAAATAGATAAGGTGAACAAGGCTCCCGACATCGAAAATTACAGCCTCTATATCAACAGAAAGGTGAACGACCTGAGCACACGCGTGCTCAACAACTATCACTTCAACGCCTTAAAGAAAGAAGCGGATATAAAGGATTACAGGCGGTACTTCTACTAGGATCCGGCTGCTTAAATCTGAGTCTCACGAATAAAAGAGGTTGTCTTTATAATATTTAAAGTCAGCTTCTTTTTTTATGCATTCATCCTCATGGCTTCTACGGGATCGAGCCTCGAAGCCATCAGGGCCGGGACATAACCCGCCACCAGCCCGATCACGGAGGAGGTGACAATCCCGATCAGGATCTTGTTCAGCGTGAGTGTTATCTCAAAGCCCAGTATTTCAGTACCGATGTACGATCCCGCAAAAACAAGGACAAGCCCAATGGTTCCACCGATCAGCGAAAGGAAGATCGCTTCGAAGAGAAACTGTATCAGGATAAAGAAGTTTTTGGCCCCCAACGACTTCTGGATCCCGATGATGTTGGTCCTCTCCCTTACCGACACGAACATAATGTTGGCGATGCCGAAGCCGCCCACAATAAGAGAAAAACCCCCTATGATCCATCCAACAATGGCAATAACGCCGAAAAGCTGGTCGAAACTCTGGTTGATGATATCCGTTTCGTTGATGGCAAAATCATTTTCGGCCGAAGGTTTGAGTTTATGGATCGATCTCATGATCCCCGTAAGCTCGTCCATAAGTTCGGGGTTGGTAACATAGGGCTTCGCCCTCACCACGATGGTGGATGAAAGGTTTTTGATGTCGAGCACGTTTCGGGCGTAATTCATGGGAATGATCACCTGATTGTCGGAAGTGTTGCCGAAAAGATCTTCGCCCTCCTTTTTCAGCACGCCGATCACCTCCAGCTTCTGGTGAAATACCTTAACCTTCCGGCCAACAGGATCGATCGCACTGAAGAGGTTTTCGGCAATGTCGGAACCCAGGATGATCACATTCTTTCCGCTGTTCGACTCAAGGGGCGTGAAATACCTGCCATTGGCAATCTCCATGGCCATGATCCTGGAAAAATCATGGGTGATGGCCATCACGCTCACGTCTTCGATGCGGTTGTTTAGATAGTGTAAATCCCTGCTCACTTCGATGAACATGGCGCTACCTTCAGAGGCCATGCTTCTCCTTTGTATCTCACGAAGGTCCTTAAGGTTGGGTTCCGGACGCTGGTAATATTTCCACCATGGATAGTCGCCTCCCATCGACCAGGGCCACTTCTGGATGAACAAAACATTACTGCCAAGCGAATCGATCCCTTTCCGCATCGACTTTTCGAGGCTGTCGAATACCGTGAGAACACTGATGATCGAGAAGATCCCGATCGTGATGCCAAGCAGGGTGAGTATCGTACGCGTTTTGTTCACCATAAGCTCATGGATGGCAAAAACATAACTTTCGCGCAACAGTTTAAAAAAGATCATATGCCCTGAATATCAAACAAAATGTAAAGTTATGTATTAAATTTAAAAATATGCACTAAATTTGGAGATTGCGGCTTTCACATTTCATCACCTAATCCATCCCGATTGTGAAAAAGATTAACAGGGCATTAATATCGGTATATCATAAGGAGGGTCTGGAAGAAATTCTATTCCTTCTTGATGAGTTGGGCGTTGAGATCATTTCTACGGGAGGAACCTTTGATTTCATCAGCAAGCTGAACATCAGGGCACGCAGTGTTGAGTCGGTAACTGGCTATCCGTCAATTCTTGGCGGACGAGTGAAGACCCTGCATCCTAAAATATTCGGAGGAATACTCGGCCGCAGGGAGCATGAGGCCGACAAGGCGCATTTTGAAGAATACGACATCCCTGGGATTGACCTGGTCATCGTCGACCTTTATCCTTTCGAGCAAACCCTTGCCTCCACCGACGACGAACCGGCCATCATCGAAAAGATCGATATCGGTGGCATCTCCCTGATCAGGGCGGCGGCAAAAAACTTCAGGGATGTGCTTATCGTTCCCTCCATCGACCATTATTCTGAACTCCTTCGGCTTCTGAAAGAAAACAATGGTTTTGTTTCCCTCGATAACAGGAAGCGTTTCGCGGCTTATGCCTTCGATGTCTCATCTCATTATGATACAGCTATTTACAATTATTTTTCCGGGCAGGAAGGATCATTCAAACTGAGTTACCGCAATGCCACAACACTCCGTTACGGCGAAAACCCTCACCAGCAGGGTGTTTTTTACGGCAAGCCGGAAGAAATATTCGATCAGCTTCACGGCAAAGCCATATCGTACAACAACCTTGGCGATCTCGATGCCGCCATCGGCCTCATCGAAGAATTTTCTGAAACTACCTTTGCCATCCTGAAGCATAACAATGCCTGCGGCATTGCCAGCAGGCCTTTGCTGGCCGATGCCTGGAAAGATGCCCTTGCCGGTGACCCGGTCTCGGCTTTCGGGGGTGTGATCGTAACCAACGCTAAAGTAGACCCGGCCACCGCAGAAGAGATCGACAAGTTGTTCTTCGAGATCATCATTGCCCCCGCATATGACCCGGAAGCCCTGGAAATACTCAAATCCAAAAAAAACAGGATCATCCTGCAAAAGAAAGGGGGCACGCTTCCGTTAAAAACTTTCAGGTCGATACTCAACGGGGTGATCGTACAGGACAAAGACATTAAAACGGAAAATGCCGAAGACCTTCAGGTCGTTACCGTTAAAAAACCCGGTGAAAGGGAAACTGAAGACCTGCTTTTTGCCAACAAAGTGGTGAAACATACTAAATCAAATGCCATCGTCATTGCCAAAGACAAGCAATTGCTGGCGAGCGGCACCGGACAGACTTCAAGGGTGGATGCCCTGAAACAGGCCATTGCCAAAGCCGGTGAATTCGGTTTCGAACTCAGCGGGGCAGTGATGGCATCGGATGCTTTTTTTCCCTTTGCCGATTCCGTTGAGATCGCCGGCAAGGCTGGCATCACGGCAGTGATACAGCCTGGCGGGTCAGTGAGAGACAAGGATTCGATAAACTATTGCAACGAGCATGGTATGGCAATGGTGTTTACCGGAATCCGTCATTTTAAACATTAACAACATAATAATATGGGACTTTTCTCATTTTTTACCAAAGAAATAGCCATCGACCTGGGCACGGCCAATACGATCATCATTTACAATGATAAGGTCGTCGTTGATGAGCCCTCTATCGTGGCCATAGAGCGCAATACCGGCAAGATCATCGCCGTAGGAAAGCGTGCGATGATGATGCACGGCAAAACGCACGAGAACATCAAGACCGTGCGGCCTTTGCGCGATGGTGTCATTGCCGACTTCCAGTCGGCCGAATACATGATCAGGGAAATGATCAAGATGATCTTTCCGCGCAAGACCATGTTTCCTCCGGCACTGAAGATGGTGATCTGCATTCCTTCGGGCATCACCGAGGTGGAAGAGCGTGCCGTAAAAGATTCGGCCGAGCAGGCCGGAGCCAAGGAGGTGAAGCTGATCCATGAACCGATGGCAGCAGCCATAGGCATAGGCATCGATGTGCTTGAGCCGACCGGTAACATGGTGATCGACATCGGGGGAGGTACCAGCGAAATTGCGGTGATCGCCCTGGGAGGTATCGTCAACAACAAGTCGATCAGGATCGCCGGCGACGATTTCACCTACGACATACAGGAATACATGCGTAAACAGCATAATATCAACATCGGTGAACGTACCGCAGAGCGTATCAAGATCGAAGTGGGTGCAGCGATCACCGATCTCGACAATCCTCCCGAAGACCATGCCGTGCACGGCCGCGACATGCTCACGGGCATCCCCAAGGAGATCACAGTGAACTATGCCGAGATCGCCAACGCACTCGACAAGTCCATTTCAAAGATCGAAGCCGCAGTGCTCAATGCCCTGGAGATGACCCCGCCTGAGCTGTCGGCCGATATCTACCGCACCGGAATATACCTGGCAGGTGGAGGCTCGATGTTGCGCGGCCTCGATAAAAGGCTGCACCTGAAGACAAAACTGCCCGTCCATGTGGCGGAAGATCCCCTGAGGGCAGTAGCCAGGGGTACCGGCATCGCACTGAAGAACTTTGACAAATTTACTTTCCTCATCAAATAGCATTCCGGCAAAACACCGCCGGCATGACCACATATTGTTGAACCCCGAAGTGTACAGAAAATGAGATACCTGTTTCTCTTTCTGAAAAAACAGTCGTTCTTTTTACTGTTCGTGCTGTTTGAACTGACTGCACTTCTCATCTTTTTCAATCATAACAACTACCAGGGATCACGGTTCCTGAACTCCACAAATGCCATCACGGGGGGGATCTATTCGGCCTTTGATGCCGTCGGCGAATATTTTCACCTAAACGAGGCCAACCGGCAGCTTAGCAATGAAAATGCCAGGCTGATGGGAGCGGTCATCATCAGGGATCAGCTTCCCGATACCTTGTTCGACACCGATACCGGCTATGTTTTCATTCCCGCCAGGGTCATCAGCAACAGCAGCAGGAACAGGAACAACTTTATTATGATCGACAAGGGGCAGGCCGATGGCATTGAAAGGGAAATGGGCGTTATTTCGCCCGGAGGCGTGGCCGGCATCATCATTGAAGTGTCCCGCCATTATGCCACGGCCATGTCGCTGCTTCACAAAAATGCAAGGGTAAGTGCAAAGCTTAAAAAGAACGGCCAGATGGTGACCGTAACCTGGGATGGTGTGGACTATCGCAGGGGAATGCTTGAAGACATCCCTACCCACATTAAGCTGGAAGCCGGCGATACGGTCATCACCAGCGGGTTTTCATTTGTTTTCCCCGAAAATGTGATCATTGGCACCGTGGGGGAAAACATCATCGCAGGAGCCAACTTCAACAGGGCGGAATTGATGTTTTCGACCGACTTTAACAGCCTGTATTACGTTTATGTAGTGCAAAACAAGGCGTCGGACGAACTCGACAGCCTTAAAATGCTAAGCGCAGATGAATAAGGTCATCCTTCAAAATATCGTCCGTTTCCTCATACTGGTCCTGCTGCAGGTATTTGTGCTGAACAACATCAGGATCAACGGGTATATCAATCCCTATCTTTACGTGATGTTCGTATTGTTGCTGCCATTCGAAACACCCGGCTGGCTGTTGCTTGCCTCCTCATTCCTGATGGGCTCGACGATCGATATTTTCGTCCATACACCCGGCATGCATGCGGCTGCCACCGTGCTCATGGCATTCTGCCGGCCCGGTATCATCAGGTTCTTATCCGGCGCAAAGGGGATCGAACAGGGCATGAAACCCGGCATCAGGATCATGGGGTTCCAGTGGTTTTTCCTTTCTTCGCTACTGCTGATATTCATCCACCATCTGCTGTTGTTCTATCTCGAAGTTTTTCGTTTCAACGAATTGTTTCAAACCCTGTACAGGGTGATCATAAGCACATTGGCAACCCTTTTGCTGGTGATCATCGTGGAGTACCTGTTTATAAAAAGAAAAGAAAAAGACTGAGCAATGACGTTTATTTATTACTCATCACCAACACATTCATGTATGAAAAAACTCACTTATGTAATTTTTGCAGCCTTGCTGTTCTCATCTTGTTTGCCGGAGCAGCGTGAGCTAACCTACACCATCGATATCAGTGTCGATACCATTACCGACGGCTATGCCTTTCTTCAAAAAAGGGAAGATGGTGAATGGGTGAAACTCGATTCGGCACTCGCCGTTGAGGGGGTATACGGCATGCAGGGAAATATCGATTTTCCTTCAATGCACTACGTCTACATCAGCGACCTGAAAAGAAATGTGCCGCTCTTTCTGGATCATGGCAACATCACCATCGAGCTTTACAAGAACGATAACACGGCCACGAAGATCAGCGGATCGGCGGCGCACGATGAATATAAGCGCTATGAAAGTGAACTGAGCGTTTATGACGAAAGGATCCGCGAAATATATTCGCAATACAAAGAAGCCAGGGAGCTGGCAAACGATAAGCTGAAAGACAGTCTTTCGTCGCTGATGGACCAGGTTTACGAGGATCAGCACCAATTCATCAGGGAGTATGTGCTTAACCACAATGCCGCCATCACCTCCCCCTATATTGCCTACAGAAATTCATACTTATGGGATGTTGAAACGCTGGAAGAGATCGTAAATAATTTTGATCCCGCCCTGCAGGCTTCGCCCGACTATAAATACCTCAGCGAAAGGATCACCACGCTCAGGAGGGTGGCCGTGGGCCAGCCTCTGGTCGATTTTGTAATGAAAGATACAAGCGGCGCTGATGTGAGGCTTTCAGAGATCAGTAAGGGAAAATATATGCTGGTCGATTTCTGGGCCTCCTGGTGTGGTCCCTGCCGTGCCGAAAATCCGAATATCGTGGCCTGCTACAGGGATTTTCATGAAAAAGGTTTTGATATCCTGGGGGTGTCATTCGACAGTGACAGGGAAAAGTGGATCAAAGCCATCCACGACGACAGCCTTTACTGGAACCATGTTTCCGACCTGCAGTACTGGAACAATGCTGCAGGCAAGCTCTATGGCATACGGGCCATTCCCTCCAGCATACTGCTCGATCCGGATGGCATCATCATCGGTAAGGACCTGCGTGGCGAAGATCTGAGGTCCACGCTCAACGGGCTGATGCCCGAATAGCAGGGAACATCCCTGGCTGTTTAAGAAATAACTTTTGATCAGTCGAAGTCGACCTGGCGGTGGGCACCGTCGCAATAAGGCTTGTTGACTGATTGTCCGCAGCGGCACAGGTAAGTGTCTGTGTCTTTCTCAACGACAGAACCGTCTTTGTTCACGATCGTGCTTTTTCCCCTGACGACATAAGGGCCCTTGTCAATAATTTCAATTTTCATGGTCGTATGGCATTATTTGAATAACCAAAAGAAAACAACATCAAACGCAAAATGTTTAGTTGTCATTTTCGTTCCATCGTACATTGAATGATTTTCTGGCAAGGATGGGCAACACGCGCCTGGGGCCCCAGTTTTTGGCCAGCGATTTTTTGAAGGCAAAATTGCGAAGACCAAAACCTCCCATGTTCATCAATCTTCTGCTAAGCATGATCTTTTTCATGCCCTTCATGGTCCATTTTTCATTGGCGGCGGCAAAGCCTTCCTTAACAGAATCATTCCGGTTCAGCAGGAGTAGTTTGTGAAGGGGAATATTGACAGGACATACCTCGGTGCAGGCGCCGCATAAGGTCGAGGCAAAGCTGAGGTGGTGGAAGTTGTCCATGCCTTTCATATACGGGTTGATCACCGACCCTATCGGGCCGGTATAGGTTGTATTATAAGTATGTCCGCCAATATTCCGGTATACCGGGCAGGCGTTGAGGCATGCCCCGCAGCGGATGCACGAAAGGGCGATCCGTTGCCTTTCCTTCTTCAATACTTCTGTCCTGGCATTGTTGAGTAAAACAACATACATTTCGGCGGGTCCGTCGTTTTCCTTTTCCATACGAGGCCCGCTCACAATCGAATTGTAAACCGTTACTTTTTGTCCCGTCCCGTAAGTAGACAACAGTGGCCAGAACAGCTCCAGGTCGGTTATGGACGGGATCAGTTTTTCAATGCCTGCAACTACGATGTGGATGCGTGGAAATGACATGGAGAGCATGCCGTTGCCTTCATTTTCGGTAATGGCCACCGAGCCCGTATCGGCAATGAGAAAATTGCCACCGGTAAGGCCGATGTCGGCTGAGACAAACTCATGCCGCAGCTTAGTCCTCACAAAAGAGGTGATCCTTTCGGGCGAACTGTTCCTGTCGAGATCGAAAAGGTTATAAAACAATTCGGCAATATCTTCTTTCGACTTGTGCATGACCGGGGTAACGATATGGTAAGGCTTTTCACCTGCGAGCTGGACAATGTACTCGCCGAGATCCGTTTCAATCGTCTTTACCCCTGCCGATTCGAGGGCTTCGTTGATGTCAATTTCCTCAGTGGTCATCGATTTCGATTTTACCACCTGTTTTGCACCATGCTTTTCAACAATATGAAGGATCTCTCTTACCGCCTCATGAGCATCCTGCGCCCAGATGACCCTGCCTCCCCTTTTCGTGAAATTCGATTCAAACTCGATAAGATATTTTTCAAGGTTGTTGATCACCTTGTATTTCAGATGAGCTGCCCTGATACGGGCCAGTTCAAGCTTTCTGAACTGCTTTTTACCCTTTGCCACAGACGCATCATACCTCGAAATATTGAACTTGATCGTCTTCCGGTGATCAAGGTTAAATGCTTTTATTTCAGCATCATGCAAAAAATTTTTCTTCGGTTCGGCCATGATGTCCCTGTTGCTCATAAGGTCCTCGATATCTTTTCAACCCTGCGCTGATGTCTTCCTCCTTCAAATTCGGTATTTATGAATTTCAACGCCATTTCCATGGCCAGATCATGTTCAATGAACCTTCCGGGAAGGGATAAAATATTGGCATTATTGTGTTCGCGTGCCAGCTTTGCCTGCTCCAGTGTCCAGCAAAGTGCAGCCCTTACATTCGGGTATTTGTTGGCTGTCATCTGTGCACCATTCCCGCTGCCACACAAAATAATTCCCATGGTATATTTGCCGTCATTCACTGCCTTTGCAAGTGGATGAATGAAATCAGGATAATCAACACTTTCGGCCGAATACGTTCCCATGTCCCTGATCATGTATCCAAGGGTTTCCAGCTTGGATATGAGAAATTCCTTCATGTCGTAACCACCATGGTCGCTGGCAATGGGAATGGTTTGTTGCTTATCAAACATCTTTATCTGTTTTAACTACAAAGTTAGCTAATTTTACTCCTGCCCTGATGATATGTTTTACAACCATTCCTTAACAATGAAGTCTTGTATGCTTTCTTATTGATCTTATGAACAATTTATGGTTAATATTGTGTTATTTGTATTAACAAAATGTTAAAATTATTACAGGGTTTTACAAACCTATGGTTAAGCAGGTCGACTACGGTGTTTAATGCATATCTTATTAAATGATATTCATGCCGTATTAACAGAAAAACAACATACTTTTATCATGAAATTATTCACAGCCATCATAAAAGAACACTTGTCAATAACCTTTTAAAATACTAAATTTAAAGCATTTAAAACAATATATTGTGCATGGCATTTGTTAATAAAACTGTATAAATTACAATGTCAAGAAAACAACCGATAAGTTATCCATGAAATGAACAGCATAATAACATTATAATAAATTTATTTAAAAGATTAATATAATAATACATTGTTGAAAAGCCAGGGAAAATGAATTACAGGGAAGAAATATTGCGACTGAAAAAAGAAAAGCGTGCCGTGATCCTGGCGCATTATTACCAGGTATCGGAAATACAGGATATTGCCGATTATGTGGGCGACAGCCTGGGGTTGTCGCAACAGGCGGCCAGGGCCGAGGCTGATATGATCGTGTTTGCGGGGGTGCACTTCATGGCCGAAACGGCAAAGATACTCAGCCCCGAAACAAAGGTTGTGCTGCCCGATCTTGAAGCAGGATGTTCACTGGCCGACTCCTGTCCTCCCGATCAATTTGCCGCTTTCAGAAAGAAGTACAGCGACCACATCGTGATTTCCTATATTAACTGCAGTGCGGCCATAAAAACCATGTCGGATGTGATTTGTACATCGGGAAATGCCCGGCAAATCGTTGAATCGTTTCCCGAAGATCAAAAGATCATTTTTGCTCCCGACAAAAACCTTGGCGGTTATATCAACAGGATTACCGGCCGGGATATGGTACTTTGGGATGGCACCTGCGAGGTACACGACATCCTGAACACCGAAGCGATCATCAACCTCAAGATCGAACATCCGGATGCAAAGCTCATTGCGCATCCCGAATGCAAGGCGCAGGTGCTGGAGCTGGCCGACTTTATCGGGTCAACTACAGCCATGATCACTTTCACCGGGAAAGATGACGCGCAAAAATATATCGTTGCCACTGAAACGGGCATCCTTCACCAGATGAGAAAGAATTCGCCCGGCAAGGAATTCATTATCGTGCCCACCGACAGCACATGTGCATGTAATGATTGCCCTTACATGAAGCTGAATACCATGGAGAAACTTTACCGCTGCATGCTCGATGAACGGCCCGAGATCATCCTCGACAGTGAAACCATTGAGATGGCAAGGAAACCCATCAACAGGATGCTTGAGATATCAAGGAAACTCAACCTCATTAAGTAAATGAAACTTTTGAGAAACATACCTTTCACTTTTTTACTTTTTATTGCTGTGCTCCTGCCTGCACAGGAACAGGGACTGCCTGACGGATTAACGGTATTTTATCATGCCAATGGCGAAAAAAGCAGCGAAGGTTATATCAGCAACGGAAAACCTGAAGGTTACTGGAAAACATACAGCGAAAACGGGGTGCTGCTCTCGGAAGGCAACCGCCGTGATCACCTGCTCGACAGTGTATGGAAATTCTATGATGAGCAAGGAAGCCTGAAAATGGAGATCACCTACAGCGAGGGTAAAAAAAATGGCATCAGGACCACATACCGGGAAAATGAAAAGCTGGAGGAAAACTTTGTCGACGACCTGAAACAGGGCCTTAGCATTTATTATTTTCCTGACGGGAACATTAAAAAAACGGTCAATTACGTTGACGGTCTCGAAGAAGGAATTGCCATGGAATATGCCGAAGACGGAAGGATCATACAACTGATCACCTATAAGAAAGGCTTTATTGCCAACCGGGAAAGGATCAACCGTTTCGACAACCAGGGCAGAAAACACGGAAACTGGAAATATTACTATGATAACGGCAACCTTCAGCTTGAATGTATCTATAAACATGGGCTGAGGAATGGTTATTACAAGGAATATGATGTTGACGGGAACCTTGTCAGCGCCTATAAGTATGTGAATGGAGAAAAGCAGGAATTCGTGGCCGAACTGACGAAGCTGGATGTAAAGACCGAATATTATCCCGATGGTAACATGAAGGTGAAGGCCACCTTCAAGGACGATAAGCCTGAGGGGGTATGGCGGGAGTATTCTGAGGACGGGGAGATAGAAAAATCGTACATATACCGTTACGGGGTGATCATCGGAGAGGGCATCATCACCGAACAGGGCGAAAAAACCGGCCCCTGGAAAGAGTTTTACGGCAATGGCGTTTTGAAGGGCGAAGGGAGCTATATGAAGGATATAAAGGTTGGCGCGTGGACCTATTACCATATGAACGGTAACCTGGAGCAGCAAGGGGTTTACGACAGTGTGGGCAGGCCCGATGGAGAATGGAGATGGTATTATCCCTCCGGCATATTGCAGCGAAAAGAGAATTTCAGTAACGGCCTGGCCAACGGTTTAATGACCGAATACGACGAACTGGGCAACATCATCACCGAAGGCACTTACTACAAAGGGCTGGAAGATGGTTACTGGTTCTACGCCGTGGGCGACCACCGCGAAGAAGGCGAATACATCGAAGGGATGCGCGACGGTGAATGGAGGTCTTACTATAAGGACGGTACGCTGAAGTTCAAAGGCAAGTTTGTTGAAGACAATCCGCATGGCGAACATGTATGGTACTGGGACAACGGCAAGCTGAAGGACAGAGGGAATTATATCATGGGCAGAAAGCATGGCGACTGGACCACCTACAATTATGACGGATCCACCTTTCTGGTGATCACCTTTGAGAATGGTATAGAAAAGAAGTACGACGGAATGGCCGTCATACAGGAATTTATTAATGACGAAATTGAATAATTCGTACTTTTGTCACCCAAAACTTTAATTAAGGAGGATATATGTACAAGAATTTATTATTGATCATGGTATTTGCAGCCTTCATGTGGGCCTGCGGCAACCAGCAAACTGCTCAGCAGGAAGAAGTGGTTGAAGAAGAAATCGTTGTTGAACAACCCATCATGCTCACACTGGCCGAATTCCAGGAAAAGGCACCCTCGCTGGTAGGCAGGGAAGTGCAGCTCGAAGGCGATGTGATCCACGTTTGCAAACATGGCGGGAAAAAGATGTTCATCACTGCCGACGATCCCGATCTGAGGATCAAGATCACTTCGGGAGAAGAAATGCCGGCATTTGAACCCGAACTGGAAGGCAGCCATATCACGGTGCTTGGTGTTGTTGAAGAGATCGAATCGGAAGTAACGGGCGAAGGGCAGCTTGCCGAAGAAGGTGAACACGAAGAGGATGAAGACCATGAGAACTACTACCACAAGCCACAGTATTCATTGGCCTGTATCAAGTATACGGTGGTGGAAACAACACCCGTTGAAGAATAGGCACAGATCATAATCTGTTGTTGTAAATCAATATTGTTTACAGAAACGGGGGATCAATATTATGCTGCTGTGCATAACATTGGTTCCTTGTTTTTTATATGTTTAAAAGAATGGCTAAGTTAACGTGGAGAAAGTGGTTCAGGGTGGTACACCGGGATTTTGGTTACCTGTTTTTCGGGGTAACACTGGTGTATGCCATTTCAGGGATCGCCATCAACCACCTCGACGACTGGAATCCCAATTATATCATTACCAGGGAAGAGATCCAGACGGATCTCGGTGAAGGTTCCGGCAAGGAAGAGATTATCGATATTCTGCGGACATACAACGAGGCTGATAATTACAAGAACCATTATTTTCCGAACGAAAACGGGTTAAAGATCTTCCTTAAAGACGGGGTGG
>CAZHYA010000013.1:0-16957 GCA_964536525.1 uncultured Bacteroidales bacterium
CCTGAGGGTGTCGTGTCCCTCGTTCCACTCGCTGATCATCCAGTTGTCGGGCACCGGGGTCAACGGGGTAATTACGATATCATTTGCCGGCTGTCGGAAGATAAACCTCAGCACCCTGTCCCTGGGCTTGTCGGCACCCATCAGCCGCTGTATCGTATCCTGTTCCTGGAACATGAAAAGCGTAAAACGGTCAGAGACCGGGATCAAGCTGTCGTTGCTGATGGTGTCGGCCACGAAAACCGTCGCTGTGATGGTGTCTGCTGCCAGGCTATCCATAGCAAGGCTGTCGGGAGTTTCCGCCACCAGATATTTTGGCGAGACGAGGCTGTCGAGAAAGGCGATCTCCTCTTCGCCCTGGTCGTAGGTGGTGCTGAGGTTGATGTCGGCCAGCGCAAACAGCATAAAATCACCCTCGCGAAGGTTGTTGATGACGAAGAAACCGCCGGGGTTTGTCCGTGTAAGGTAGGAGGGCTTGACAAGGTACGGAAGGCTGTCGAAGGGAATGGTGTCGTTGAGGTCTTCGTAAAGCATCACCAGCACATCCTCGCGGGGCTTCAGGTCGAAGGCATTGATCACCTCCCCGATCACGGAGAGGGAGTCGATAAGGTCGCCGGTAGAAAAAACATAGTTGTAATTCTCTATGGGATTGCCTTCAGTCAGGTCCTTGATCGATTTCCCGAAAAAGATGGAATAGGTGGTGCTGTCGTGCAGCTTTTCATCAATGGTGATGATGACCGACTTTCCCCGGGTCTTGATATCCGGTGTTTTTTCAAGTGGCGGTGAGATGAAAACTTCGGTAACAATATCCGAAACGGTGACAAACTCATTGAAATTAAGGGTGATCTTATGGGCCCTGAAATTCGTGGAATAATTCGGGGGTTCGGATCCGATCACCTCCGGTGGATAGATGTCCTTGGGGCCGCCCCCGGGAGCCTTCATGTTGGCGCAAAAGGTCATGAGCAGGAGCAGGGCCCCGGCCATGATGATCCGTATTGCACTATTTGCCATGATGCAAAGATAATTAATTATGGGTACGGGGTGTGGGAGCGGGGTACGCGGAAATCATGGTGCATTTTTGATCAAATCAAAATGATACCCTGCCTGCTTTGCCCGGCGGAGGTATTCCGGGAGGACGTAGCTGAGCTTATCCAGGCTTTTCATGTGGTCGTGGAACACGACGATCGCCCCTGGCCGCGTATACTTCCATGTCTTTTCCAGACAGGTCTCCCTGTCGACACGGGTATCATAGTCGCGGCTCAGCACCGTCCACATGATGACATCGAAGTGCTCCCTGAGCACTTTGAGCTGCGAGCCCCTGATCTTGCCGTAAGGCGGGCGGAAGAGGTCACTGTTTACCACTTCCCGGCATTTTTGCACGTTTTCAAAATATGCTTCCGTATCGGTTTCCCACCCTTTAAGGTGGTTGTAGCCATGGTTTCCCACCGCATGTCCGGCTTCGGTGATCATACGGTATATGTCGGGATGTTTCACCACATTCTCGCCCACGCAGAAGAAGGTGGCCTTCGCCTCAAACCTTTGCAGGATCTCAAGAAGATGAGGCGTGGCGGAGGGTGTAGGCCCATCGTCGAAAGTAAGGTAAAGCTGTTTGCCGGTGGCCGGGATCTCCCAGACCAGCCCCTTTCCGCCCAGCCACCTGAGCCAGTATGGCGTGTTGAACAGCACGTTATAAGATCAATAGCCCATCTGGCTCACGTAGATATCGTAATACTCGTTAAACATCTGCTCGGCCCTGTCGCGCATTTCAGTTTGCAGGTTTTGCCGTGCCGTTTCTTTCAGCTCATGGGCCATCGAAAGATAATGCTTGCGCATGTCGTCGACCAACATTGCCTTCCTGCCCTCGAAGCGGAAGAAATATTCGAGGTTCTGTTCAATGACGCTGTACAGGCCTTCGAGCACCTCCAGGCCTTTATCCGTAGCTCCTGCCCTCAGGTAGGCATCGGCAATGCTCAGCACGAAATAGTTATAGGGGATGCTTTCGGGTGGCACCAGCTCCATGATCCTGTCGCAAACCATGATGGCCGAATCTTTCTTTCCTTCCCTTACCAGCTCGAGCGCCAGACGGCCATAGATATTCCTGAGGCTCATCGACATGCGGAGGTTATCTTCGTTGAGGTACACGTCGGGGTCTTCCATGCCCGAGCCGAACTTGTTCATCAGGTTATCGAAAAGGATATCGGTGTCGATCCTGCCGGGATCCTGCCTGTTGCCGGTTTCCGTCTTCACGGGGATGAGCCTGAAAGCCATGCCTTCCACCTGGAAGTAGTCCTCAAGCCCGACATAGGAATCGTTGCCCGTGGTGGTGGCAAAATACACCGGACGCTCCCAGTTGTTCTGGGCCAGGAAGTCGAGCATGATCACATTGTTGCGTTGCAATCCCCAACGGTCGATGGTCCACTTCACGGGTTCGACGAGTCCGGCTAATTCCGGCTTAACGGTGCCGGTTTCGACGGCCCGGGCAGAATCGGCCCTGAGCATGAAGTTTTTGGTGGGGAAATAATCGATGATCATCCCTTCACGCTTGAACCTCAGCCGGCTTTCATCCTGTTGGATGATGTCGAAGAGGGTTTTCACGTCCACGAAATCCCTGATCTTCTCGTTCTCGATGAGGTATACCACGTCGCGGGTACCCTGCCGGTATTGTTCCTGGGTGAGGGAGATGGGCATGGGATCGGAGTCGTAGGCCTTACGCACCATCTGGTCGACGTACCAGTCGCCGTTCAGAAGGCTGAGGTTGCACACCCTCACATCGGTGCGTATGCCTTCCACCTCCTGGGCGTACCAGAGGGGGAAAGTGTCGTTGTCGCCATTGGTGAAAAGCACGGCGTTGGGGGCACAGGAGTTAAGGTAGTTTTTGGCTATCTCCAGTGCCGTGTAGCGGCCCGAGCGGTCGTGGTCGTCCCATCCCTGGACACCCATAATGGCGGGCACCACCATGCAAATGGCCGTGGACACAACCGCTGCGCCCCTCTCATCGATATATTTCTTCAGTTGCTCATACAAGGCAAGTACCCCCAATCCTATCCATATGGCAAAAGCATAGAAGGAGGCCGCGTAAGCATAGTCGCGCTCCCTGGGCTGAGGCGAATGCTGGTTGAGGTAGATGACGATGGCCAGTCCGGTCATGAGGAAAAGCAAGGTCACCACCCAGGCATCGCGCGAATGGCGCCTGAAATGAAACACCACTCCTACCAGGCCCAGGATAAGCGGAAGGAAATAAAACTTGTTGCGGGCGTTGTTGTCGAAGTTGTCGGGCAGGTCGGTCTGAGGCCCCAGCCGTGCCTCGTCGAGGAAGGTGATGCCGCTGATCCAGTTGCCGTTGATGAGGTCGCCGTAGCCACCCTGCAGGTCGTTCTGCCTGCCGGCAAAGTTCCACATGAAGTACCGCCAGTACATGTGTCCGATCTGGTAGCGGAAGAAATATTTCAGGTTCTGCCCGAAGGTGGGGATCTGTTGGTTGTCGGGGTCGTTGGTGATCCCCGCCCAGTTCTTGTAGTCTCTGATATAGCGGGTTTCCTGGTTGTTCCACATACGTGGGAAGATGGTCATGTGCCTGCTGTTGTACACAGGCTCGGAACCCTTCTTGTCGTCGATGATGATGTATTTGCCGGCCTTGTTATCGCGGCGGTATACCGGCTTGCCGTCCTTGCGGTCGACCACCTCGGCATTGTAGTATTGACCATAAAACTTCGGCCAGTCGCCGTACTGTTCTCGGTTTAAGTATGATAGAAGGCTGATGGCATCTTTGGGACTGTTCTCGTTGATGGGTGTGTTGGCATTGGAACGGATCACCAGCATGATGAAGGAAGAGTATCCGATGATGATGAATACGATCGACAGCAGCATGGTATTCTGTATCGCTGCCCTGGAGCGTGTGATATAAAATAACGCAACAACGGCGCCCACAACCGCAAGACGCATGAGGAATGAGGCTGCCGAAGTGGATTCGAGCAGGATCAACAGGGCCATGATGCCTCCAAGCACGTATACCAGGATGAGGACGGACCTGGTCCTCCTCCTGTTATAGATCAGTCCGGCGGCAAGCAGTCCGGTAAGCAGCAGGGCAAAGAAGACCGTCCCGGTGTGGAAGGGCAGTCCGAAGCTGTTTACGAACATCAGCTCTGTAGTGGCAAACAGGTTGACCACCTCGGGAATGATGCCATACATCACGGCGGCCAGGATGATGATGCTCATCACAAAGGCCATGATGGCCCCCCTGCGCGAAGGATTGAAACGCTTGTAATAATATACCAGGGTGATGGCCGGGATGGCCAGCAGGTTCAGCAGGTGCACCCCGATGGACAGGCCCATGAGATAGGCGATGAGGATGAGCCAGCGGTCGGAATGGCGTTCATCGGCCACGCGTTCCCATTTCAGGATGGCCCAGAAGACCACGGCGGTGAAGAACGACGACATGGCATAAACTTCCCCTTCAACGGCTGAGAACCAGAATGAATCGGAAAAGGTATAGGCCAGGGAGCCGATGGTGCCGGCACCGAAGATGGCAAAAATCTGACCCTTCTCATAGATCTTGCGCCCAAGCATCACGATGCTCCAGTAAAGGAACAGGATGGTGAACGACGAAGACAGGGCCGACATGGTGTTTACCATGCGGGCTACCAGGGTGGTATCGCCGAAGGCGAAGAGCGTAAAGAAACGCCCCAGCATCTGGAACAGGGGTGCCCCGGGGGGGTGGCCCACCTGTAATTTATAGGCTGTGGCAATGTATTCGCCGCAATCCCAGAAGCTGGCCGTAGGCTCTGAAGTGATAATATAAACAACCGAAGCCAGGAGGAAGATGATCCATCCGATGATATTGTTGATCCGAGAAAAGTTCTTCATGCGCGGGTTCATGTTTTTGAAGTGGTAAAGATATGAAACTTTTGTTGTCGGAAGTATGAGGGGGAGGGACGGGGATTTGAGTTTTAAACAGGTATCAGGCATCGGGCACCGGGTATCCGGCATCCGGAATATGACTCACCACTCAAAACTTATGACTTCAGGACCGCAGAAATTTCTTAACTTTGCAAAAAATTGGATGACAATGTACAAATTGATTTTACTGCGCCACGGACAGAGCGAATGGAACAAGGATAACCGCTTCACCGGTTGGAAGGATGTAGGCCTGTCGGAACAGGGAATGGAAGAAGCCAGGAAAGCAGGCATGGTGTTGAAGGAAAACGGTTTCCAGCCCAGGCTGGCCTTTACCTCCTATCTTACCAGGGCCATCAAGACCTTATGGCTGGCACTGGAAAGCATGGACCTGATGTGGATACCCGTGCACAGGAGCTGGCGGCTCAATGAGAAACATTACGGCATGCTGACGGGGCTGAATAAGGCTGAAACGGCAGAAAAATACGGCGACGACCAGGTGCTCTTATGGCGCCGCAGCTTCGACACTGCCCCGCCACCCCTCGATGAATACAATCCGCTGAATTCAAAGTTTGATCCGCGCTATGCCGGACTTGACGATAAGGATATCCCACGCACCGAATCGCTGAAGAGCGTGGTGGAAAGGCTGGTCCCTTACTGGAACGACGAAATGGAACCCGCCCTGAAGAAATACGGCGAAGTGCTGGTGGCAGCCCATGGCAACAGCCTCAGGGCAATGGTGTTCCACCTCAAAAAAATGGGCAAAAAGGAAATTCTGGGCTTCAACATCCCGACAGGGATCCCCTATGTGTTCGAATTCGATGATGACATGAAACTGGTAAAAGACTATTTCATCGGAGACCCGGACGAGATCAGGAAACTGATGGACCAGGTAGCCAATCAGGGAAAAAAATAGCAATCCTCTGGTTACCCGTTAGTGATCCGTAAATCATCATAATGCCAAAAACCTGGATCATCCCCGATATCCATGGCTGCAGCAAGACACTGCGTGCCCTGTTCGACAATTATATCACCCCTTCCAAAGAGGATAAGCTGTATTTTCTGGGCGATTATATTGACAGGGGACCTGATTCAAAAGGTGTGATCGATTACCTCATCGGGTTGCAGGATGAGGGGTTTAACCTTGACCTGATCAAGGGCAATCACGAACAGAGTTGTGTCGGGGCTTATATGGAGGAGCAAACATTGAGAAGTTTCCTTGGCATTCGTGCGTACAATGCCAGCAAAGCCGCCTGGAAACGGTTTGGCGGCAGGGAAACCATGCAAAGCTTCGGCATCAGCAACCTGAACGATATGCCTGTCCGCTATATTGACTGGATGGAGCAGCAGCCTGCATACATCCTGCTTGAAAAATATCTGCTGGTCCATGCAGGGCTTGATTACAGCCTCGATAACCCGCTCGACGATGAGCACGCCATGCTGTGGATGCGCGACTTCGATCCGAATCCCGATAAGATCGGTGGCCGCATCCTTGTCCATGGTCATGTGCCTGTTAGCCTCGACATAATCTTTATGATGGCTGGTGATCCTGAAAAGTTCGGGCATATCGACCTCGACAACGGGGTGTATATGGCCGGCAGGGAAGGTTACGGCAACCTCGTAGCCCTTGAGTTGAACACCATGCAGCTCTTCACGCAGCCTAATCTCGACATGTAAAACGGGCTTATTGCTGCTTATGGCAGGACGACATTTCCTTCATTGTTTTTGTCTAACTTAGTGCCGAAATATTCTCAAGGCATGGAAAAGTTTCCCGAAATATCCGTCATTATCCCGGTATACAATGAGCAGGAGATCCTTGATGAGCTGTATAAAAGGCTGACAAAGGCCGTGAGTGGCATCACTTCCGATTACGAACTCATTTTTGTGAATGATGGAAGCCGTGATCTGAGCCTCTCAAAACTGATGGAGCTTGCCGATCATGATGAGAAGGTTTATTACATCAACTTCAGCCGCAACTTCGGCCACCAGCTTGCCGTAACTGCCGGCCTCGACCACTGCCATGGCAAGGCTGTGGTGATCATCGACGCCGACCTGCAGGACCCGCCCGAGCTGATCCCCGAAATGTATGCAAAGCACCGTGAAGGCTATGAGGTGGTTTATGCCCGCCGGACCAAAAGAAAAGGGGAGGGATGGTTTAAAAAGGCCTCGGCCAGGATGTTCTACCGGATACTGCGGGGCATGACCAGCATCGACATACCCCTCGATACCGGCGACTTCAGGCTGATCGACCGCAGGATCGTGGAACAGTTGAAGCAGATGCCCGAACAGAATAAGTTCCTGCGTGGACAGATCGCCTGGATGGGCTTCAGGCAGACCTTTGTGGAATTCGAGCGCGAGGCAAGGAAATACGGGAAGACCGGCTATTCTTTAGGCAAGATGCTGCGTTTTGCCCTCGACGGCATCACGGGCTTCTCCGACAAGCCCCTGCGCTTCGTTACCAATGTGGGGCTCCTGGTGTCGAGCATCGCCTTCATCATCATCATCTATGCCGTCATTTCACACTTCTTCCTGCATCAGACCATCACAGGATGGACATCGCTGATCATCAGCAGCATGTTTATCGGCGGCATACAGCTGGTTTCCATCGGCATCATCGGCGAATACATCAGCCGGATCAATACCAATGTACGGAACAGGCCGCTCTACATCATAGAGAAAACAAATATCAGCTGATCATAAGGCCATGGGAGGGGCAACAAAAATCCGAAACGGACTCAGGCTCAGGCCTGCCTTGTTTGCCATCCTGGCCTTGCTGCTGCTGGGCGACCTGGCATATTCGGCCTACCAGTATTACCACCAGGCGCTGGAAGGCGATATAGCACGCATCGTACTTCCCTCCGAGAGCTATGCAAAAGTGCTGGACGACCCGTTCGGCATCTCAGTGCTGACGGATGGAGCTTCGTACCCGGCAACCAACAGGTATTTTGCCCACGCCGCCATGGCTGGATGGTTCAGGACCATGCCCTTTGTCATGCAGCATTTCATGAGTCCGCTCGACAGCGTTTATTTTTCGGCAGCCATGGCCAAGATGCTCATGCATATCCTGTTGCTGCTGATGCTCGGGATGTATGTGAGCGGAAGTACCCGCATGGTCAGCTTCGACCTGCTGCTGGCCATGGTCCTGGTGGCCCCCCTCTTCCACAACTGGGGAAGCGGCATGTACATCGGGTTTATCGATTATTCCGTGACCTATGCCTTCTTCTACGCCCTGCCCATGGGCCTGCTCATGCTGTTCTTCCTCCCGTATTTCCTCGAAGGGTTCCATGGAAAGAAAGGATTGTTTAAACCGGTAACCATCACCCTGCTGATGGTGCTCGCCGTGGTCCTGGCTTTTAACGGTGCACTGGTGGCCCCGGTGGTGCTGATGGTCTGCCCGGCAGTACTGGTCATCAAGGCGTGGATGATCATCCGAAAGGAAGAGGACGGGATGAACCTGCGAAGCATCTTTTCCCCTTTCAGGAAGATGCCTTTGCAGTACAGCCTTGGTTTTGGTCTTTTCATATTGCTGAGCCTGTATTCGTATTACATAGGGCAAAGTAATTCGGAGAATTTCTTTGCACAGCTGCCGCTGGCAGAGCGCTACGAGCGCCTGCCCGAAGGGATCAGGATGCTCTTTACCCAGCGTAGCGGGTTGTACTGGCTCCTATTCATGATGGCAGCCAACCTTGTGATCCTGTACCACAGGAATGTGCCGCGTACGATCAGGATCAATGCCGTAACCCTGCTGGCCGTTGTCTTGCTTTTTACCACTGCCTATTTCCTTTTGCTGCCCCTGGGGGGGTATCGCGAGTACAGGCCGTTCATCATACGTGAGGATACGGTAATGCCGGCATTGCTGGCCCTGGTACTCTGGTATGGCATCACTGCATACAGGGTGCTGAATACCCTCGGGGGTTTCAGAAAAGCTTTGTATGTTGCCATCTTAGGGGTTTTCCTGTTCGTCCTTGTGAAGAACGATCCAGCCCATTTCGGTCATTACGCATGCGAACGCGCAGCCCTGGAGGAGCTCATTGCATCGGATGAAAAGATTGTGAAACTTAATGCAGGCTGCCCGGTCATGGCCTGGGGGCCTATCCATGATCCTGCACTCTCCGATGTAAACTGCAGCATGCTGCAGTACTGGGGTGTGCTGAAAGATGCAAGGTTGTATTACCAGGTCAGTGAATAATAGGAAATAATTTTCTATTGTTATATTTGGACTTCTCTTTTCATGCAAATCTTAACCATGATGAAACAGAAGAATAATATCAGCATTCTTGTACTATTGATCGTGATGGCCGGGGCCCTCGTCACCCTGCTGGGCATCTTCTCCGATGGCGGCACCGGATCATACCTGTATGAGTCGATCCGCGGGCAGACCATCGAGATTTACGGTAAGGGCATTTACCGGCATATGTCGGCCGATGTGGCCATACAGGGGATCGCCCAGGATTATGTGACCCTGTTCATCGGCATCCCGCTTCTGCTCATTTCATTAATTGCATACCGGAAAGGCTCCAAACGGGGCCATTTCATCCTTGCGGGCACCCTGGGCTATTTTTTCGTCACTTACCTTTTCTATACGGCCATGGGCATGTATAACATCATGTTTACGGGGTATGTGGCCTTGATGGGACTATCGTTCTTTGCCCTTTTCCAGACCGTCGCAGCCTTCGATTTTGCCGGAATAACCAACGCATTTTCGGGACAGGTGCCCGCCAGGCTTACCGGATGGTTCCTGGTCATCGATTCGATCCTGATCGCCCTGCTCTGGCTGAGCATCATCATACCGCCCCTGGCCGAAGGTACCATATATCCTCCGCAACTTCAGCATTATACAACCCTGATCGTTCAGGGTTTTGACCTCGGGCTGCTGCTGCCGCTGTCGTTCGTATCAGGGATACTCCTGATGAGGCGACGGCCAACGGGTTATGTCTATGGCACCGTTTACATCATTTTCCTGTCCATCCTCATGAGCGCCCTGTCGGCGAAGATCATTGCCATGGCCCTTCATGGGGTGAACGTTGTTCCTGCAGTGTTCATCATCCCGGCCCTGAATGCCTTTACGATCATCTGTGCCGTACTGATGGTGAAAAGTGTAAAGAAAGCCCGGCTGGCATAACCGTCTGTATTGCGACAGGATTCAGCTTTTAAGCATTTTCATCATGAAATGGTCGCGGATGCGGTGGGGAAGGACCTGCGCAAAACGCAGCAAAGGATTATTGTTCACCATGTAATACCTTCGCGGGGTTTTCCTGACGAGTGCTTTCAGCACCACCCCTGCAACCCGTTCCGGGGGTACGATCTTGCGTATCTGACGGGGCGCTTTGGCAGCGAATTTGTGCAGGTATGCTGAATAATTGCCTTGTCCTATCCTCTCGTTCATGCCGTACAGGTCCTCAAGCAACGGGGTTTTTATGGCTCCAGGCCGCACCACGATAAGCCGGATACCCAGCAGGGCAAGTTCGTTGCGCATGCTCACGCTCAGGGATTCTAAAGCCGTCTTGCTGGCGGCGTAAGGATGAAAGGCTGCCGGCAGCCGAACGCTCTCACTGCTGATGTTGACCACCCGGCCCCGGGTCTCCTTCAGATGTGGCAGGAACATGCGTACCATATTCACTGCGCCGAAAGCATTCACGGCAAACATCCTGTCGAGCGATCCCTTCTCTTCCTCGCTCACGGGAAAGAAGTCGGAGATGCCGGCATTGTTAACCAGCGCCCATACCCTGATGCCCTTGCTTTCCAGCGAATGCTTTACGGAGGCGATCGACGACTCATCCGTAACATCCATGACCATGCCCGTGACCTCCTCACCAAAAAAAGTTTCTATGCCGGGACTGATATCGGTTGCCACGATGTGCTTACGGGGGAATGCCCTTTGGCATTCAGCGACGATGGCCCTGCCGAGGCCTCCTCCGGCACCTGTGATGATGATCGCCTGATCTCCCGTTTGCTGAACATCCGCCTCCATGTCCTATCAGCTGTTCTTGTATACGGCAATCACCTTCTGCCCTTGTTTTTTGAGTGTGCGCTGGCTTGCTTCAAAGTCTTTGGTGAATCCCAATACGAAGCCTCCGCCGCCACTTCCGCAAAGTTTGAGGGAATAGGTCTTTTTGTCGATTCCGGCTTTCCATGCGCCCAGTACCGGCTCCGGGATCATGGGTCTCAGGTGCTTGTACTGGAATACCGATAGTTCGTTGAGGGAAGAGAAGAATTCCAGGGTGCTCCCTTCAAGCAGGGAGTGGATGCATTCGTTGTTGAGCGGGATGAAGGATTCTTTTACGAGCGTGTCGAAGGCAGGATCCTGGCATTTCTCGAAGAACAGGTTAACAAGGGGATGGGTGATGCCCGGCCTGCCGGTGTCGACGAGGAAGATGGCCCCTTCGCGCGGGAACTTGTTCCGCGGGATGCCCACCACGCGTATGCCCTGATCGCCGTTGATGAGCAAGGGATATTTGATATAGCAGTTCAACGGATCGATACCGCTGCTGATGCCATGAAAATAGCTTTCCATCTGGGCGAAGATCTCTTTGAGCCTTAAAACATCATCCTGCTTCATGTTGCGCTGTGAACGGATACGTTCTTTCGCGTAGCGCTGATAGATTGCTGCACACAATGCCCCTGAACTGCCAATGCCGAAACCCTGCGGGATGGTCGATTCAAAGAAAAGGTTCCTGTTCAGATCCTTGCCAAAGTGGACGAGGTCGAGCTCACACTTCAGCTCACCCTTGTCCTGCAATTGTTTAAGATGTGCATGGTATTCACGAAGCATCCTGTTCGAGTCAATGGCGAAGTCGAAATCGGTATAGCGATACTTGTTGAGGAACCCGAGCTCACCCTTGAAATGTGCATAGGGGATGGTCAGCCCCATCGAATTGCAGATCACGCTGTATTCCCCGAATAGCATGATCTTGGCATAGAAAACTTCCTGCTTGTTTGTCATCCCCTGTGCTGCAATTTCTTCGGACCTTCACCGATGCGGTCATCGATCCGGTATTTGTCACTGCAATATAGCAATAATTCCTGTTTGATGAATGCTTCTACCGCTGCGTTGTCGGATCCATGGTAGAGCAGATGTACGTTTGGGCCGGCATCCAGGGTAAAGCAGAGCGGGATGCCGGACGATAGCCTGAATTCCCTGATCCTGGAAATGATCTTCAGGGTTTCGGGCTTTAACAGGATGTAGGCCGGATCAGAGCTCATCATCAGGGCGTGCAGGTTAAGGGCTTCCGTTTCCACGATGTGGATGAAGCGGTCATCATCGCCTGCCTGCAACGCCTCTGCCAGGGCTTTGAAATTGATGCTGGCCTGCCGAAAACGCGCCTCGGCATAGGGGTGATGCCCCATCAGCCTGTGCCCGGCACTGCTGCTCACCGCCTTCATGCCCCGGTCGACCACCAGGATGGTATCGCGCATGTCGCGGAAGCGGTCGTGAATGTCAGACGTAATGGGCGTAGCATATTCGTCGCTACTGCCGGCAATGTCCGGCGACGATCCCCAGCTCACGAAACCACCGTAAACGGACCTTGAAGCGCTCCCGGAACCCAGGCGCGCGAGAGATGAGGCTTTACGGAAGAAGTCGTTCTCATTAAGCTTAATGCCCGTTATTTCCTCTTCGAGGGAGCAAAGGCACAATGCCAGGCTGCTCATGGCCGAGGCCGAGGAGGCAATCCCTGCCGAATGGGGGAAGGTATTGCTTGAGTTAATGTGCAGGTCAAGCCCACCGAGAAATGGGAGCCCCGACCCTAATGAATGAAAATATGCACTGGCACGTGCCGTGAATTTCTCATTGTGCTTACCGTTAACCAGCAGATCCACCTTTCCGGTCCCCTTTTCCCAGAACATTTCGGTGGTGGTGTGGCATTCGCTCAGGGTAAAGCTCAGGTTCGGGTTGGATGGCAGCTGAATCCCATGTTTGCCCCAGTATTTGACCAGGGCGATGTTCGACGGGGATTGCCAGGTAATGCTGTTCATCTGTTATTTTATCACAGGCAACGGGGTCAGCCGGATTCTACAGGTTCTGTGGGTCCACTGCCTTTAATCGGCGCCTAATTTAATGGAAATATTAACAAACGGGATACCTTTTTGATCAAATCCGGCACGAAAATGCAAAGCTGTCGGGCATAACCTTATGTGCCAAGCACAAATCCCCTGAAGGGGAAGATGACGGACAACCCCTTGCTTTTGAAGTAATGCTCCATTTCCTGCTGGCCTCCTTCATGCGTGGCCAGCAAAAAATCTCCGCCCCATGCGCCGAGCGATTTGATGCTGCCCGGATAATCGGGAAATCGAACATCCTTCACCTTAGGCATGTCCAGCAGACCCGACATGATGGTCTCATTCTCATTGATGAGGGCATCGAACTCCTGCAGGATTTTTGACGATGGCAATTCCCTGCCGATATCCGTGATGCGTTGTTTGTCCCTGTTTCCGGTCGTGGCCTTATCCAGGAATTTGCTGACACTGGCTGAAGAATCCTGTTTCGTCCCGCTGTATATAAATGCCAAATTGTCGGCAAAGGGCGGGTGGAAACTTACTTTCTGGCTCACGGGTGAACCGAGCACAAGGCGGTACCATAAGGGGCCGTCGGCCCGGGCGCAGGCGATGTCGTAACCTGATCCCTTCTGGGTACTGAAAAATAATCTGAAAGGATCGACGCCAAACCATGCAGCGATGTTGCTGATCAGGCTGGAGCTGCTGCCCAAACCCCACTTCCTGTCAAAACCAAGGCCGGCCCTGATATTCCACGAACTCTTTGTTCCGGGAAATCCTTTGTTTTGCTTCCGGGCATTGTTCAGAATGTTTTTCAGGTAATTGGCAGTATCACTGTCGGAGGTGCTGAGGATCTCCATATCGGGGACCGAAAAGCGGGCTTCGAACCAGCAACGGCCTTCATAATAACTCTCCCAGCGGAGGATGCGGTCTTCCGTACCCCGTGATACGGTCATTTCCTGGCCTCTACTGACAGGTACGGCAAGCGCCAGGGCCCCGTGCAGCACAAGGTATTCTCCGGTGATCAATAGTTTCCCGTTGGAATAATAGTTTTCCTGTTCCAAGGTATTCAGCTTAGGATTTCCCTTTTCTCAGGCTGGCCACCAACTCCTTCACATTACTGAACGACACTTTCTTGTCCTTGAAATAGTCGATGGCCTTTTCTTTTTCTTCCCTGGTTACCCCGATATGATTGAGGATGTTGAAAAGGTGCATTTTCATATGGCCCACCTGTATGCCTTTTGTGGTGAGGGACTTAACAGCGCTGAAATTGTTGGCAAGCCCTACGGCTGCCGCGATCATCATGAGCTGTTCGGCCCCGGGGTTATTCAGTAGCTCCAGCGAGAACCTGGCAAGGGGGTGAAGGGAGGTCAGGCCGCCGACCGTGCCCAGGGCCAGGGGGATGGTGAGTTCGTACCTGAAACGGCCATTCTCAAGGCTGATGTCGGTGAGCGAAGCGTATTGTCCGTTCCTGGCAGCATAGGTGTGGGCACAGGCCTCGATGGCGCGGAAATCGTTTCCTGTGGCCAGCACCACTGCATCGACACCATTCATGATGCCCTTGTTATGCGTGGTGGCCCTGAAGGTGTCTTCACGGGCGATGCGGACGGCGCGTTCGAATTTTTCGGCAAATTGCCGGGCATTCATGTTACGGTCGATCCCGGTAAACTCCTCTATATCGCATTCGACCCATGTCCTGACAAGGCAATCAGGGGTATAGTTAGAAAGAATGGCCATCACGATATCACATTCCTTCTCCTTCCCGGTGAAACGCGGGTCTTCCCTGAGGAAACGCTTGAGCAGGAGCCCGAATTCCTCGAGGCAGGAGTTGATGAAGCTGGCTCCCATGCTGTCGACAGTGTTAAAACTGGCTTTGAGCTGGAAATAATGATCCATCTTATCGGTCATGTCGACAAGTTCAATGTCGAGGATGCCGCCTCCGCGCTTGCGCATGTTGGCCGTGATATGGTTCGTTTCGGCGATCAGTTGCTCCCTGATGCCGGGCATGGCGGCCCGGAGCTTGTCATTGTTCCCTTCCCAGATGAAATGAACCTGCCCGATCTTGGTCATCGAAAGCACTTCTGCATGAAACCCTCCCTTTTCGGCCCAGAACTTGGCTGCATTGGAAGCGGCGGCGACCACCGAACTTTCCTCGATCACCATGGGCACGAGGTACATGTTTCCGTTGATCACAAAATTGGGAGCGATCCCATAAGGAAAGAAAAAGTTGGAGATGGTATTTTCGGTGAATTCATCCAGTTTCTTCTGTATGTTGGGATCGTTGTGCCAGAATGATTTCAATTCCCTGGCAGCGGCGGCAGGATCTTCGAAGTAACTTGCTGTAAGGTCGACCTTCTGCTCCTTGTTCAACCTCGAAAAGCCTTTACGGATCTGTTGTTTTTGCATGGTGCCGCAAAGATAAAAAATATTGAAGTTCGGTTTGCGGGGGTTACCATTCCTCTTCCTCAACCTCAACCTTCGGGACCATATATTCCTTGAGTGAGGCACCGAAATCGTCGATGGCATAAGCCCGGAGTTGTTCAAGGTAGAGCGGCCACTGTTCGTTATAGTCGCGGTGGGCGGTATTCAGCCAGCGTTCGCACGGATAGCGCGACTGCTGGGTGAGGGTGAAATTGTCGAGGGTATAGCGATAGCGCCCGTCCTTGCATTCGATCTTGAAATAATACTTGATCATCCCGGCGATCTGTTTAACTTCATCTTCGAGATAGTAAAGCTCGAACTGGTGTTTGCCCTTGATCACGCCGGTAGCGGCATCCCTGACCTGCGTCACATAAACGGGCTGTTTGAAATAATGGTGCAGCCATTCGCTCGCACGGTTAAAGAGCTCCTGCTTGGTGCCGGTCTCCTCCACCACTTCCTGGAAGGTGATCAGTCCCGTGTTCGGATCCACGGGAATAGCTTCTGTGCCGGTTGCCTGTTCTTCCTGCCCGAAGAGGAATATCCCCGCGAGCATCAGGCTGAAGTACAAAAATGCTTTCTTCATGGTGTCATTTGTTGATATACGTGCACTTAGCGCAAATATTGTACCGTAAAGATACAAAAAAGTACATGATTACCAGCAGTACTTAAGTGCCCGTGCTGCAGCAAGGATAGCCAAAATTTGTGTTTGGTTTTGGAAGGAGGCAAAAAAAAAGCCCTCGAGGAAGAGGGCTTGTAATATTACATCATTCCCGGCATTCCGCCTCCCATGCCGCCTGGCATCGGATTGGACGGTGCATTTTCGTCTTTATGCTCGGTGAGTACACATTCGGTAGTGAGGAGCATGCCTGCGATGGAGGCAGCATTTTCAAGCGCTACCCTGGCCACCTTCGTCGGGTCGATAACTCCGGATTTCAGAAGGTTTTCGTAGACTTCGGTCCTGGCGTTGTAGCCAAAATCGCCTTTTCCTTCCCTTACTTTCTGTACCACGACGGAACCTTCCATGCCTGCATTTTCAACGATCTGGCGGAGTGGTTCTTCCAGTGCACGCCTGATGATCCCGATGCCGGTTTCTTCGTCATCGTTATCGGCTTTCAGCCCGTCGAGTGAATCGATGGCCCTGAGGTAGCCGACGCCGCCGCCGGGGATGATCCCTTCTTCGATGGCAGCCCTGGTAGCATTCAGCGCATCATCGAAGCGGTCTTTCTTTTCTTTCATCTCAACTTCGCTGGCAGCGCCAACGTAGATCACTGCAACACCGCCGGCAAGTTTGGCAAGCCTTTCCTGGAGCTTCTCCTTATCATATTCGGAGGTCGACGACTCGATCTGGCTTTTGATCATTCTCACCCTGGCTTCGATGGCTTCTTTTTCACCCTTTCCGCTTACGATGGTGGTGTTGTCCTTGTCGATGGATACCTTTTCGGCTTCGCCGAGATAACTGATGTCGGCATCTTCCAGCTTGTAACCTTTTTCTTCCGAGATCACGGTACCGCCGGTCAGAACAGCGATATCCTCGAGCATTTCCTTCCTCCTGTCGCCAAAGCCCGGAGCCTTCACGGCAGCTACCTTCAGCGATCCCCTGATCTTATTCACAACAAGTGTTGCCAGTGCTTCGGCTTCAACATCCTCTGCAATG